>NZ_CAJCFU010000078.1:0-263008 GCF_903968575.1 Arsenophonus endosymbiont of Apis mellifera
TTCGGGCTTTTCAAGCCCGACCAAATTCCCCTCCCACCTTATGTCGGTGGGAGTACCCTTTGGAGGTTAAGATGGATAATATTTTTTAAGCTCTTTCGGTGTAATTAAAATCTTTTCATCAGAAATATTAACATTATTAAGCTCATCTTTTTGCATGATCATTTTCTTTACCTATTTAACTTTTTATCCTGCATTGCATTACACCGATTTGAGGTACAGCTATACGATAACATGAACTGTAAATATTACAATCCATTGGCGACAACATATAGTAACATTTGCTTTACTAATGAAATTAAAGCGGAAAAAAAATATATAATTGAATGAAAATAAACAAAAAAAATTATACCTACATTAAAGAAAAATATTTTTCTGTTTATAAAAAATTACACAAAAGATTTAATAAAACAATGTTTGATAATGTAATTAAGCTGAAAATAGATAATAAAAAAGCTCGCAAAAACTGCGAGCTTTAAAGATTGTTAGGATGTAGCGAAGAGCGAATTATTTAGTATTCAAGCGCTCTTTGATACGAGCAGCTTTACCCGAACGCTCTCGCAGGTAATACAATTTAGCTCTGCGAACAGCACCACAACGTTTAACTGTGATACTATCTATAACTGGTGAATGTGTCTGGAATACCCGCTCGACACCTTCACCATTAGAAATTTTACGAACCGTAAATGCTGAATGCAAACCGCGGTTACGAATAGCGATAACCACGCCCTCGAATGCCTGCAGACGTCTTTTAGAACCTTCAACCACCCATACCTTAACTTCTACGGTATCACCTGGACGAAATGAAGGAATATTTTGCTTCATTTGCTCTTGTTCAAGCTGTTTAATAATGTTGCTCATAATTACTCTCTTACCCTAGGTAAACTGATATATACAAGACAGTGTGATACAGTGTCTCAATTAATACGTTGTTGTTCTTCATATTCCTGTTGGAATTCTGCCAACAACATTCTCTGCTCGTCAGTCAGAGCTAGGCTTGTTAGAAGTTCAGGTCTTCTAAGCCAAGTTCGGCCTAGTGACTGTTTTCTTCTCCAACGCTCTATTTCTGCATGGTTGCCCGACAATAAGACACTCGGAACTTCCATACCTTCTAACACCTCAGGACGGGTATAGTGAGGACAATCAAGTAACCCAGTCATGAAAGAGTCCTCTTCCGCTGATGCATGATGACCTAATACACCAGGAATAAACCGGGAAATTGAATCGATCATTAACATTGCTGGTAATTCTCCTCCACTAAGAACATAATCACCAATTGACCATTCTTCATCAATTTCGGTTTCAATGATCCGTTCATCAATACCTTCATATCGACCACAAACTAAAATAAGCTTTTTATTTGCCGTTAATTGGCAAACTCCTTGCTGATTAAGTTTGCGCCCCTGTGGTGAAAGATAAATTACTTTAGCATCTTCACCGATCACAGATTTTGCTGCATGAATGGCATCTCTAAGAGGCTGCACCATCATCAACATACCTGGACCTCCGCCATAAGGGCGATCATCTACAGTGCGGTGCCTGTCGTGAGTATAATCTCGCGGATCCCAACACTGTATATTCAATAGGCCATTTTTTACTGCGCGACCTATCACCCCATACTCGGTTATTGCGCGAAACATTTCTGGAAACAGGCTAATAATCCCAATCCACATCTTGCGTTCCACTCATAAAACCTGCAATTGGCGTTTAAAAACCAGGATCCCAATCTACTTCAATTGTCTTAGTAGTAAGATCAACGTTTTTGATCACCTGCTCATCAAGAAACGGTATTAACCGCTCTTTAATACCGAATGCATCTTTCAGATTTGCTTTAATTACCAGCACATCATTTGAGCCTGTTTCCATTAAATCCTGAACATAACCCAAACTATAACCTTTAATAGTTATGACCTGGCAACCAATCAGATCTTTCCAATAATACTCATTACCTTCAAGTACAGGTAGTTGCGCTGAATCAACGATAATTTCGCAATTAGTCATTGAATTAGCCGCACTTCTATCATCAATATGCTTTATTTTGATGATAATATCTTGGTTATGATGTTTCCAACCTTCTAACTCCAGTCGTTGCCACTGACCAGAACGTTGAATAAACCAAGGCTGATACTCAAAAATATCTTCGGTATATTCGGTGGATGAAAAAACTCTGAGCCAACCACGAATGCCATGGGCAGAGCCTAATTTTCCTAATACAATAGGATTAACAGGGATCTTAAGGCAAACCTCTTTGCTCATCACCACCACCGTAGTAAATTAAGCTGCTTTTTTTGCTTGTTTGATCAGTGTTGAAACACGATCAGAAACTGTTGCACCTAAACCAACCCAATGCTCAACACGATCTAAATCTAAACGCAACTCTTCCGCATTACCTGATGCGATAGGGTTAAAAAAACCTATACGCTCAATAAAGCGACCATCACGTGCATTACGGCTATCTGTGACAACGATTTGATAAAATGGACGCTTCTTTGCGCCACCACGAGCTAAACGAATTGTTACCATAACATCCTCATTAGTTAACAAAACAACCAGACCCTATCGAGGAATAGAGTCTGGTTGTTATATAAAAAGCCCCAAGATTCTACTCTTTTTAAGATAAAAAGCAATCAAAAGTACGAATTGTTTATTTAATGTTGGTTGTTAAGCACCAGGGAAACCCGGTGGCATCATCCCTTTCATTCCACGCATCATCTTAGCTAATCCGCCTTTTTTCATTTTCTTCATCATACGTTGCATATCATCAAACTGCTTAAGTAGCCGATTAACATCCTGTACTTGTGTGCCAGAACCGGCTGCAATGCGCCTCTTGCGTGATCCTTTAATAATTTCGGGTTTTTGTCGTTCTTTAGTAGTCATTGAGCTAATAATTGCTTCCATTCTGACCAACATTTTATCATCCATTTGTGACTTAACCGCATCAGGAACTTGGGATATACCTGGCATTTTACTTAACATACTGGCCATACCGCCCATATTGCGCATCTGTTTAAGCTGCTCAAGAAAATCATTTAGATCAAAACTATTCCCTTTTTTAAGTTTATGAGCAAGCTTCTCCGCCTTTTCACGGTCAACTTTGCTTTCTATCTCTTCAATCAGCGATAAAACATCTCCCATACCAAGGATACGGGAGGCAATCCTGTCAGGATAAAAAGGCTCTAAGCCATCAATTTTCTCCCCTATTCCCAAAAATTTAATGGGTTTACCAGTAATATGGCGGATTGATAATGCGGCACCACCACGAGCATCACCATCAATTTTCGTTAATATAACACCGGTTAATGGCAATGTTTCATTAAAAGACTTAGCAGTATTAGCCGCATCTTGCCCAGTCATTGCATCAACAATAAATAGGGTTTCAATTGGATTAACAGCACGATGGATTGTCTGAATTTCTTCCATCATGGCTTCATCAACATGCAGACGCCCAGCGGTATCGATGATTAGCACATCATAAAATTTTAATTTTGCATGTTGTAACGCATTAATCGCAATCTCAACGGGTTTTTCGCTTGAGGTGGATGGAAAAAAATCAATTCCTACCGTTTGAGTGAGTGTTTCTAATTGCTTAATGGCAGCAGGACGATAAATATCAGCAGAAACGACTAACACTTTTTTCTTCTGTTTTTCTTTTAATATTTTACCTAATTTAGCCACAGTGGTGGTTTTACCCGCACCTTGCAAACCCGCCATAAGAATAACAGCCGGAGGTTGTATGGCTAAATTTAAAGCGCTATTCTCCTCACCCATTGCTTTGGTGAGCTCATTTTGCACAATTTTAACAAATTCTTGCCCTGGTGTTAGACTTTTATTGACATCTTGACCTACTGCACTTTCTTTTACCGATTGAATAAATTCGCGTACGACTGGCAAAGCAACATCCGCTTCTAATAGCGCCATGCGAACTTCACGTAAGGTTTCTTTAATATTGTCTTCAGTCAATCTTCCACGGCCACTAATATTGCGCAAGGTACGCGAAAGTCTGTCAGTTAAATTATCAAACATGTGCTTAACTCAATTCTGTTAAAGGGATCTGCTGTCAGTTAATTTTTTATTATAACACGATGATAATTCAATCTCTGCATCGAGTTTAATAAGAATAGTGAACAACAGTTGGAGGCAATGCTGGCAAACGCTATACTAACTTACTCACATTTAATAAATTAGCTAACAAATAAAAACATTATGTCAGTATTCGCTATTATCGCCATTAGTACCTATTTTTTGAGTGTGCTACTTATTATGCCAGGTTTAGCTGGTAAACAAAAAATTTATGCCAGGCTGACTCTGGTATTAGCAGTTATTGCTCTGCTAAGCCATGGTATCGCATTAAAAACATTGATCTTTGTTAGCGGAGGTCAAAACTTAACCTTATTAAATTTAGGCTCTACCGTCAGTTTGTTAGTCAGTATCATTATGACCATTGTTGCTTTTAACGGTCGCGCCTGGTTTCTACTACCGATCGTTTATAGTTTATCTATTATTAATTTACTATTAGCAACCATTATGCCTGGTGAGTTTATTACCCACTTAGAAGCAAGTGTGACTACTTTTATTCATATCGGGTTAGCATTATTAGGCTATGCAACCCTGATTATTGCTGCTTTATATGCCCTACAATTAGCTTTATTAGATTATCAATTAAAAAATAAAAAATTAATATTTACACCGGATATACCACCATTAATGGTTATTGAACGTAAAATGTTCCATATTATCCAAGTTGGGGTCATTTTACTCACTCTCACCCTCGGGACAGGAATGATTTTTATGGATAATGTTTTTAATAAAGAAAACATCCATAAAGCTATTTTATCCATTTGTGCTTGGGTTATTTACCTTATTTTGTTATGGGGTCACTTTCATCACGGATGGCGCGGTAGAAGGGTTATCGTGTTTAATCTGATTGGCGCTTTTATTTTAACATTGGCTTTTTTTGGTAATCGATTGCTACAGCATGTAGTAACCATTTAATTTTTAGACTATTTTACAATTAACTGATGAACAATATAGGAATTTTACCTTGGAGCAAGTCTCAACCAGTACTTTAATCATTATACTTATAGTCATGATTATTTTATCAGCCTATTTTTCTGCCTCAGAAACAGGAATGATGACCCTTAATCGATATCGATTACGCCATTTAGCCAAACATGGCCATCAAGCTGCTCGTCGCGTTGAATCACTATTAAAACAGCCAGATCGCCTAATCAGTCTTATTTTGATTGGTAATAATTTGATTAATATATTAGCCTCATCGCTAGCAACCATTGTCGGAATGAGACTTTACGGCGATGTTGGTGTTGCTATTGCTACTGGTACCTTAACTTTTGTGATCCTGGTTTTTGCCGAAGTGTTACCCAAAACCATGGCGGCACTCTATCCAGAAAAAGTGGCTTTTCCTAGTAGTATTCTGCTTAAACCGCTACAGAAATTGATGTTACCCGTTGTTTGGTTATTTAACACAATCACCCTTATGTTCATGCATTTCTTTGGCATTAGATCACCCATTATCAGTAGCGATGCGATTAGCAAAGATGAATTGCGTACGATTGTTAATGAATCTAAAAGTAAACTTTCTCGCCGTAATCAGGATATGTTGATCTCAATTTTAGATTTAGAAAAAGTTACCGTCGGCGACATTATGGTTCCTCGCAATGAAATCGTTGGCATTGACATTAATAGCGAATGGAAATCGATTATCCGCCAATTAACACACTCGCCACACGGGCGAATTGTTCTTTACCGAGATACCCTTGATGATATTATCGGCATGCTACGTGTTCGTGAAGCCTATCGATTGATGGTCGAAAAGAAAGAATTTAACAAGCAAAACCTAATCAGAGCGGCGGATAAAATTTATTTTATTCCAGAGAGTACGCCATTAAATATACAACTAATAAAATTTCAACGTAATAATGAAAAAGTAGGGATTATTGTTGATGAATATGGTGATATTCAAGGACTGGTGACGGTAGAAGATATTATTGAAGAGATTGTTGGTGATTTTACTACCTCAATGTCGCCCAGTTTAGCCGAGGAAGTTTTACCCCAAACCGATGGCTCTGTATTAATTGATGGAACTGCTAATATACGAGAACTCAATAAAGCTTTTGATTGGCACTTATCTGTTGACGGCGCCAGGACTATCAATGGTTTGTTATTAGAAGAGCTAGGTGACACTCCCATGCTAAATACTGAAATCCTGATAGGTAAGTACCGTTTTGAAGTATTAGCTATCAATGGTAATGTTATCAAACAAGTTAGAGCAATGCCGATTGATTTAGCCTTTACGACAGAACAAAAATCATCCTAGCTAACGTTTTAGCCGCCTTTTATTAAGCTATTTTATGATGATAACTGAGTTAATTTTTCTTTCGATAACATCAATTCGCCATTTTTATTAATAACTATACCACTTTCAATCACATTGCAAGCAATTTGCTGCGCTTCAATTAAAGAGTGCATTTCATAAGTACCACACTGATATTTATTTAACTCAGGTATTTGATTTTGAGCTGTGACCTTCAATACATCTTGCATGGCCATTTTCCAAGCGTCAGCAACACATTGTTCATTAGGCTGACCAATTAGACTCATATAAAATCCTGTTCGACAACCCATCGGTGAGATATCAATAATTTCTACATCACTACTATTAAGGTGATCACGCATAAAACCGGCAAATAAGTGTTCTAATGTATGGATGCCTTTCTCCGTTAATAGCTGTTTGTTTGGCTCACAAAAACGAAGATCAAATACTGTGATCGTATCACCATGAGGAGTCTTCATCATTTTAGCAACACGCACAGCAGGTGCTTTCATCTGGGTATGATCAACCATAAAACTATCAAGTAGTGGCATTATTGTAACCTCTAAAAATTAATTTTTTACAAAATAAATGGAACTTCTCACCATATTGCAAGTCTTACTTAGGCAAGACGCGAAAATTGTTATCATCCTATTCTCTAAGAGATTTATTTTGGCCACTTTGTAGTGGCCATTTTCTTTTATTATCACCCTGCATGTTTCTGCAAGTAGCGCTCAAAACTTATTTTATCTGCTTGTTCAATTGCTAATTGTTTGCGAATTGAGGCGTGATGAACATTAGTAAACTCAGTCGCTGTTATCACTTCATAAGGTTCATTGATTAATTGCTGATAATATCTTTTGGCTAACTGTAAGCCATATTGACTAATGCTTTGTTCAATCATTGGCGATAATATTTGGCCAGAATAAGTAAGCTCTGGATTTTCAAACATTGCTATCAATTGAGAACAAATTTCACGATATCGGGTATTACCGCTCACATCTAACACATCAGCAACTCTAATTAAATCATCAAATAATATCTGCCCTACTTCTTTTAAAGGTCTCATTGATTCACCGCAACCAACACCGATTATTTGTCCAGGTTTACGACCTTCAAGGATCACTCTATTCCAATTCGTTCGACAACAATTTAACTCTTTTTCATCCATCAAGGGTGCATCTGCTAACCCACACCAGATTAAAAACAGATCAAGAAAATGGATCTGAGCTTCATCAATACCAATGGCAGTAAATGGGTTAATATCCAAAGCTCTAACTTCAATATATTCGATTCCTCTTTTTAACAGTGCATCGGACGGCGACTCATCACCAATGAGCACTCGTTTGGGCCGAATAGGCGCATATAATTCATTTTCAATTTGTAAAATATTGGTATTCAGCTGCAAATGTTTGCCATCTTTATTGTATATACCTAATTTTGTGAATTCAGGCGATGGCTGTTTTATCGCTTGTTTAAGGCCAGTAACATAAGTCGATAGATCATTAAAGGTAATACTCAGATCACTTTGGAATTTATTGGTATATCCCAAATCACTCATTCGTAGTGATGTAGCATAAGGTAGATAATAGGTTCCTTTAGCTGTCTTCTCAAAAGGAAGATGCCTGACCTTGCCGTGCAAAAAAGAACCACAAATTGCAGGCGACGCGCCAAATAAATAGGGGATCACCCAACCAAAACGGTAATAATTACGAATGAGCCGAAAATAACCAGCAGAAATTTTATCCTTACCAGTTTCGGCATTTTTAACACCAACCCATGCTTGCCAAAATTCAATCGGTAAAGAAAAATTATAATGGATCCCTGCAATTGTTTGCATTAACGCACCATAACGATTTTTTAATCCTTCCCGATATAAAGTTTTAAAACGGCCAATATTAGAAACACCATATTGAGCAAGTTTAATGTTATCTTGGCGCTTTATAAAACAAGGCATACTCAATGGCCACATCAATTCATGATCAAGATGACGTGCGGTATAACGATGTAGATCTCGTAAAAATGCCAAAACGTGCCCAATATTATTATCAACCGGGGTGATGAATTCCAACAAAGCTTCAGCGAAGTCAGTCGTGATCCATGGATGAGTTAACGCTTTCCCTAAACTATTAGGGTGTGGAGACTTAGCCAAATCGCCTGTTGGCGTAATTCTCAATGTTTCACGTTCAATACCTCGACGAAGACCCTGTAAAATATTAGGCCGTGCCTCTAACCATGATAGCGCTTTTGATACATTCGGGATCAAATCGACCTCCCGTTATCCGTTCGTTATTTTTACTTTTAGAAAAGTTACTTTAGCGTAAATAACTAGAATTGTCGCCGTCTAGATCATTTAGACCAAATGACTAAAGTAATAGGTATATTTTATTAATAAACACATTTTAATTATAAAACAAAAAACCCTGTCGTTGATTGACAGGGTTTTATTATATGGCGCATCCAGAAGGATTCGAACCTCCGACCGCTCGGTTCGTAGCCGAGTACTCTATCCAGCTGAGCTATGGATGCAATTTCGATTTTGCTTTTATTAAAGATACGCTAGTTATCCCTAATAAACAATATTCTTTATTCTAAAATTAATGGCGCATCCAGAAGGATTCGAACCTCCGACCGCTCGGTTCGTAGCCGAGTACTCTATCCAGCTGAGCTATGGATGCACTATCAAAATGGCGGTGAGGGAGGGATTCGAACCCTCGATGCAGCTATTAACCGCATACTCCCTTAGCAGGGGATCGCCTTCAGCCTCTCGGCCACCTCACCATCGAATAGCAACGAGAAAATATTAAACCATCTCTCTGTTGCGTGGCGCTCATATTACTTTCCCAGACTTAGAAGTCAAATAATTTTTCCAATCTTTTTACGTTCTTTAGTCCGTTTGCACATTTCACAATCAAGATGAGTAGTTTAACAACGAAATAAAACAATATGGCATTTTATGTTCACCACTAAAAAATTGTCGAAGTTGGAAGATTAGCAGAAAAAAATAGATCAAAAGTAGTTTCTTATCCTTCAATAAAAGAAACTATTCCAGAGTAGAATAGTTAACCTAAGCATTTCCTTTTTATAAGCTTATGTTAGCTAATAACTTAATGATTTATTTATAAGCAGGTTAAAAATGCGTTGATATCCAACCATTAAAATCCAGCATTTTATTAACAAATATAAAAAATACTAAAAAAAAGACATTTTTTACAATCTCTGTAATTGGTTTTATAGGATACTAAGCTTGAAAAAATACAGTCATGAAATAGACGGCAATAAGAAACAGCGCTCATTCTATAAATATAATTAACATATACCTAAGAATGAACGCTTTACTAAAAATTACTGATTATTTGGCTGGCTTTTTTCAGCTTGGATCCGTTGATAAATTTCTTCACGGTGAACAGAAACCTCTTTGGGTGCATTAACCCCTATACGTACCTGGTTGCCTTTTACCCCCAGCACCGTTACTGTTACCTCATCGCCTATCATGAGCGTTTCACCAACTCGACGAGTCAGAATAAGCATTCTTTGCTCCTTGAAAATTAAAAAGAGTCGGGTCTCTAGGTTTCCCCGCTATTATCCATCACACACCGTGAAAACGTAAAGCAATGATATTCACCTAAAGTATTTAACCTAAAGCAATCATCATACTAATATTGTAGCTAAAAATATAATTTTGTACTTAGGTCATTTAAAAACAATCCGTTAAAGGTTGCATAATTAAGTTATGCAACCTTCATGGTTAACTCATGCCAAGCGTGAATTAACCCACTCTTCAACTGATGCTAATGCAGCAGGAAGTGCTGTTATGTTAGAGCCGCCGGCCTGAGCCATGTCAGGGCGACCACCCCCTTTCCCGCCTACTTGCTGCGCAACATATGAAATTAAATCACCAGCCTTTATTTTAGCAGTCAAATCATTGGTTACACCAACAATTAGACTGACTTTATCATTACTTATAGTAGAAAGCACAATAATTGCTGTTTTTAATTGATTTTTTAAGTCATCAACAATGATACGTAGCTGTTTAGGTTCAGTGTTATTTAATTGAGTAACCAATAAATTAACTCCGTTAATTTTTTTGACTTGTTGGCTTAAAGAAACGCTTTCTTGAGCTGCTTGTTGCCCTTTCAATTGATTTAAGGATCTTTCTAATAGCTTAACTTTATCTAATGTCGCTTTAATTTTTTCCATTAGACTATTAGCATCGCCTTTCATTAGTTGGCCAATTTCTGCCAATAACTGGGTTTGCTGGTGAACCTCATCTATAGCAGCTTGTCCGGTTATTGCTTCGATCCGACGAATTCCAGCTGCTGTACCCGATTCGCTGCTAATGCGAAATAATCCTATATCACCAGTCCGATTGGCATGAGTACCACCACACAACTCAATTGAAAAATCCCCAATACTAAGAACGCGTACCTGAGCATCATATTTTTCACCAAAAAGCGCCATCGCGCCTTTTTCTTTTGCCGTCTCTAAATCCATTAATGTCGTTATAATAGGATCATTTTTACGAATTTGATAATTTACGATATCTTCAATTTGGCGTATTTGCACAGGCGTCATTGCGGCAAAATGGGAAAAATCAAATCGTAAATATTTCTCATTCACTAAAGATCCTTTTTGGCTAACATGATCCCCTAATACATCACGCAAAGCCGCATGCAACAAATGGGTTGCAGAGTGATTGAGACGAATAGCGTTACGACTTTCAATATCAATTTTTGCTTCAACTGAATTATTTATCGTTATTGAGCCAATTAACACCTTACCAATATGTCCAATTGCGTGGGCGTATTTTTGTGTGTCAGACACAGTAAATTGTCCATGACTATTACTGAGTATGCCGCTATCACCAACCTGACCACCTGATTCAGCATAAAAAGAGGTTTTATCCAGAATAATAACCCCTTCCTCACCTTGGTTTAATACATTGACGGGCTTACCGTGATGAAAAATAGCCGTTACTGTAGCTTGTTGGCTGTTATTTTCATAACCTGAAAAATCACTATGACTATCTACTTTAATAACATCATTATAATCAGTCGCAAATCCACTCGATTCGCGAGCCCGATATCTTTGCTGCTCCATCGCCGCATTAAAACCTAACTCGTCAACCTTAATATTACGTTCACGACAAACATCAGCGGTTAGATCTAATGGGAAACCATAAGTATCATAGAGACGAAATGCGATTTCACCCGCTAAAGTATCCCCTTGTAATTGAGCTAATTCATCATCTAACAGTTGTAGTCCACGCGCTAAAGTACGAGCAAACTGTTCCTCTTCATTCTTCAATGTTTTTTCAATTGTTGCTTGTTGAGATTTCAGATCATCAGCTGCGTTACCCATTACCTGAATCAATGGTGCAACTAATTTATAGAAAAATGTCTCTTTTGCTCCTAGCATATATCCGTGACGAACCGCTCGACGGATAATTCGACGCAACACATAACCACGTCCTTCATTAGCAGGAAATACACCATCACCAATAAGAAAAGCACTTGATCGAATATGATCAGCGATGACGCGTAATGATTTATTATTCAGATCCGATAAAGCGACCACTTTAGCAATAGAAGCAATTAATTGACGAAATAAATCAATCTCATAATTTGAGTTAACATGTTGTAATACAGCGGCAATACGTTCAAGCCCCATACCGGTATCAACAGAAGGCGTTGGAAGGGTTTTTAAACTGCCATCAGACTGGCGGTTAAATTGCATGAAAACAATATTCCAGATTTCAATATAGCGATCACCATCCTCTTCAGGTGAACCTGGCGGTCCGCCTAAAATATGTTCACCATGATCATAAAAGATTTCTGTACAAGGACCGCAAGGACCGGTATCCCCCATTTGCCAGAAATTGTCAGAAGCGTATGGAGCCCCCTTATTATCACCTATCCTAATAATACGTTCAGCAGGAATACCAATTTCTTGCTGCCAAATATTATAAGCTTCCTCATCAGTATGATAAACGGTAACCCAAAGGCGCTCTTTTGGTAAATTAAACCACTGCTCACTTGTCAGTAGTTCCCAGGCATATTTGATAGCATCCTGTTTAAAATAGTCACCAAAGCTGAAGTTACCTAACATTTCAAAAAAAGTATGATGGCGGGCAGTATAACCAACATTCTCTAGATCATTATGTTTGCCTCCAGCACGAACACAACGTTGCGCAGTTGTTGCTCGAGAATAAGCTCTTTTATCCAATCCCAAAAATACATCTTTAAATTGGTTCATGCCTGCATTAGTAAACAATAATGTCGGGTCATTATTTGGTACTAATGAACTACTAGGTACAATTTCGTGCCCTTTAGTATGAAAAAAGTCGAGAAACGCTTGACGGATCTCAGCGGTGCTTTTACTACTCATAATTATCCTGAAATCAAGCTGGAAAAACAGATTTATGACTTGATGTGATAAACGTATTTTTATCATCAAACAAGTTACCGGCGGCGTTTTTACCTGACAAAGCTGAGAAATCCTCAAATTGTTTTATGACTAAATCGCTGACAAGGATCTACTAACTGATGTGTATTAATACATCGCTCAAATGTCCAGGCTTTATAGGTACACCTTTCCCTAAATATATCGTTTTCTAACTAACACAACAACGACTAGTCTGGTTAGTTTAACACAAAAAGATTTAGTTATTATGCAGTGAAACTAACAATACATTAACATTATTTCATTATATTTATTTTCCAATTACAGCAACAAAACTGTTAAATCTTGTCTCCATCTACATTTAGCAAGATAGCTTTCAATAGATAACCCCACTGGCTAATTTCACTTAGTTTAAATTACGTATAAGCTATTAATTATTAGCTAAATAGAAGATTGAGAAAAACAATAGCCTAAGTCTAACATAAGTTAATTAAAAACTGCGCCTGAATATATTAAGCCAATAATAACAATTTACTTTATATAACAAAACAAAGCACTTTTTGTAAAAAATAAACTAATCATGTTCATTAATTGCTAATAATATTGTAAATCCTAAGGCTATTTTATTAAAGTGCGTTTCAAATCATAATTTAATCTAACTTATATTAATAACTAATTTATAATAAGCAAAAGGCTATATCCAAATCGAATATAGCCCATAGATTTAATGAATTTTATTTATTAAGTTAAAATTCTTCTGGTAATGAAGTTTCCTCTACCGCTTCTGTGACAAAATCAGAAGCCGCACTACTAAATTCACCAGCATGATTAAGCAACATAGCCCGTAATTTTTTATCTAGCTCAGTGTAAATTTGCGGGCGTTCTTTCAAATAGACGGTCGCATTTGCTTTGCCTTGACCTATCTTTTCGCCATTATAGCTATACCAAGCCCCCGCTTTTTCAATCAATTTATATTTCACACCTAGATCGATAAGTTCACTATAGATATTAATCCCTTCTCCGTACAGGATTTGAAACTCTGCTTGTTTAAAAGGAGCCGCAACCTTATTTTTTACTACTTTAACGCGAGTTTCGCTACCAATAACTTCTTCACCATTTTTGACGGATCCAATACGGCGAATATCAAGACGCACTGAAGCATAAAATTTTAACGCATTTCCACCGGTTGTTGTTTCAGGATTGCCAAACATAACGCCAATTTTCATTCGGATCTGATTAATAAAAATTAATAGCGTATTAGAGTTTTTTAAATTTCCGGCTAACTTACGCATCGCTTGACTCATCATACGAGCAGCTAATCCCATATGTGAATCACCAATTTCACCTTCAATTTCAGCTTTTGGTGTTAAAGCCGCTACAGAATCAACAATAATAACATCTACCGCCCCAGAGCGTGTTAAAGCGTCACAAATTTCCAGTGCTTGTTCACCCGTATCTGGCTGTGAACAAAGTAAATTATCAATATCAACGCCAAGTTTTTTGGCATAAATAGGATCTAAAGCGTGTTCTGCATCAATAAAAGCACAAGTCTTACCTTCACGCTGAGCTGCAGCAATAACCTGTAATGTTAACGTGGTTTTACCGGAAGATTCAGGGCCATAAATTTCAACAATGCGGCCTAATGGCAAGCCTCCCGCACCTAAGGCAACATCAAGAGATAATGAACCGGTAGAGATAGTTTCTACATCCATAGAACGATCTTCACCTAAGCGCATAATTGATCCTTTACCAAATTGCTTTTCAATTTGACCCAATGCGGCAGCAAGTGCTTTCTGTTTGTTTTCATCAATAGCCATTGTTTAACTCCCCCGAGCAATGAAATGAAGATAATACTTCACTGCAGATAAGACGATTTGATATCGGTTGTTGATAATTATACTGTATAACCATCCAGCATCAAGTTAATTTTTGATTATTTCTTTTACTAATGTAGTCAGTGAAAATATCACGGCTTGGCGTCGGATCTGAATACGATCGCCTTTAAACAAGCAACAACGGGTTACTACCCTGGCGACAGAAAGAGACTGGCTAGCAAAACCAAACCACACTGTGCCAACCGGTTTCATCTCAGTACCGCCATCAGGACCGGCAATACCACTAACTGAAAGCGCAAAATCAGCATTAGCCAGAGCTAACGCTCTTTCTGCCATCTCTATGACAACTTGTTCACTAACAGCACCATATTTATGCAAGGTGTTTTTACTCACACCGAGCATGTCATGCTTAGCTTCATTGCTATAAGTAACAAAACCTCGCTGAAAATAAGCAGAACTACCTGAAATATCAGTTATGACTTTAGCAATCCATCCGCCAGTACATGATTCCGCACAGGTTATTGTTTTACCCTGTTCCTTTAAGCTATTAGCCAGACTATTACTTAATTCGTAGAGCAATTGCTCACTATTCATTTTAGCCATTTCCCTTTTTCATACATCTTGCGATACAGATACCAAATCCACAAGATGCCGATTGCTATCGCAAAGGTTGCACCAAATACTATTCCTACAGTAATAATAGAAATACCTGCTTTAAGCGCTAATGAATAAACCCCTAAAATAATTAGCATAGTGGTATTTTCACTTAAATTCTGAATAGCGACAGCGTTACCCGCACCAATCGTCTGTTTACCTTTTTCTTGTAGCAGAGCATTAAGCGGAACAATAAATAAACCACCTAGGACACCTAATATAATAAGGATCAAATAAGTAGATAAAAGGTGTTGTTGCATTGACAAAATAATAATAATTACACCAACAAAGATGCCTACTGGCATACAACGACTCACCTTATTAAGTGTAATAACACGTGCTGCCAATCCGGCGCCAATGATGATGCCAATTGCCACCACGCCATTAAGTAATGTGGGTGTCGTATTATCGGTAATATTAAGTGCGATTGGCACCCAGAGTACTAATAAAAAACGTAGTGTTACTCCGGCGCCCCAAAAAAGACTGGTACCAATTAAAGAAAATCGCCCTTCATAATTATGCCAAAGTGTTTTAAATAGACAGATAAAATTCAAAATTAACTGACGAAAAACCCACTTTTGTTTATTTTTAGCCGGCACTAATTGAGGAATATAAAAGTTAATCACTACAGCTGTTGCATAAAACAGTACACACATCGCTAAAGCAAATAACAGATTAATATCGGAAAAAAAACCGCCCGCAACAGAACCCAATAAAATGGCCGCTATCGTCGAAGCCTCAATAAAGCCATTGGCCTTAATTAAATTATTGCCAGTCGTGATCTCACCTAAGATACCATATTTTGCAGGTGAGTAAGCAGCGGCACCAATGCCAACTAAACCATAGCAGAGAAAGGGATCCAATCCTAACAGAATGCCTACTGCTCCGATCAATTTACTAATATTAGCCAATAACATGACTCGACCTTTAGCAAAACAATCGGCTATTTGTCCAACAAAAGGCGCTAATATAATATAAGTAAAAACAAATACTACTTGTAAGATAGGTTGACTCCAAGCCGGATAAAACGCGGCTTTGAGTTGGGCTAAGATAACAAATAATAGGGCATTATCAGCAAAAGCAGAAAAAAATTGAGATAAAAGTAGCGCTTTCATACCCCTAGTTAATAGAGGCATCGATGCTATTAAATCATTCATCAAGATTCCTCTGCCGCGATTTTATTTAACGCCACAAAATCAGGTTTTCCACTGCCAAGTAAAGGAAATGTTTTTAGGTAGCGAATATCTCTGGGTACCGCTAATTCTGGTAATCCTTTTTCTTTCGCCGCCGCTAATAATCGACGACGATCTAAGGTGTTATCAGTGGTATATAAGATCAGGCTTTCACCTTTATTATTGGTAGTTTTGATCACCACGCCATGCTGGGCATGGGGCGATATACTAGCAACAAGATGCTCGACTGTTTCTAGTGAAACCATTTCTCCCGCGAGTTTTGCAAAACGTTTTGCTCTTCCACGGATGATACAATAATCGTCACTATCAAATTCAACAATATCACCGGTATCATACCATCCCTTCTCATTCTCTCCTTGGCTATTTTCTGCATGAGGCAACTGTAAACGATTAGGATCCTCAACGCGTAAATAGCCTTTCATGATATTTGGACCACGTAACTGTAAACGACCGGCTTGCTTGATACCTGGTACCGGCACTAGTCTGGTTTCTATGCCAGGTAAAATTTGACCAACCGTATCAACTTTGGCTGCCATCGGGACGTTGATTGAGACAATTGGAGCACATTCTGTTACCCCGTAGCCTTCAAGTATTCGGATACCAAATTTGTCGAACCAAATTTTTTTTGTGCTTTCAATCAGTTTTTCAGCTCCGGCAACAACATAACGCACGCGCGCAAAATCATAAGGATGGGCAAAACGAGCATAATGTGCCAGAAAAGTAGGAGTAGCGAAAAGTACCGTGCAATTTTTTTCATAGACCAACTCTGGGATCACCCGATAATGCAGTGGACTAGGATAAAGCAATACACGACTACCGGAAAAAATAGGAATAAACAAACCTACCGTCAGCCCAAAAGCATGGAAAAGAGGTAAAGCGGACATAAATCGATCTTTAGGCGTAAAATCAGCCACTGTTTTAACTTGCTCTATATTAGCTAATAAACTGGTATGGCTATGTACCACCCCTTTAGGCGTTCCCTCCGAGCCTGAGGTAAAAAGGATCAATGCCGCATCATCCGGTTTTGCTGGTATAAGCGCTTTTTTGGGCAATAGTAAGTGATAGAGGATCCATTTTTTGTCTTGCCATGTCAGGGAGTCTTGCAGATCTTCTAAATAAATCCAGTTAACTTCAGTAACCTGTTCAGGCAAATGTGACAACTTACCTTTTTCAATAAACTGACGAGAACTAAAAATGGTCTTAATGGATGCCGCTTTGATAGCATTTTTTACCCCATTGCTACCAGCTGTATAATTCATCATGGCCGGGATCCGGCCCCGCAATATTGCTCCAAAAATAGTCGCCGCTGTCACTGTTGCATTAGGTAAAAGCAAGCCTATATGTTCATGCTGTTTAGTATAACGTTCAATAATACGCCCAAGCGCTAAGATTTTCTTGAGAAAACTTTGATAACTGTCTTCTTTAAAACTAATATCTTCGATACAACCAGTAAAACGGCCAAAACGTTTCATCGCATCAAAATAAGCTTCCATCAATGTTTGCTGGGGGCGATTACACAACCGAGCTTCTTTCATAATCTTATAAAGTTGCGATCCCGCCAGCCGACGACGCTCTGCTGCTCGTTTCGCCTCAGGCATGGTGATATTTGTTGCTGGTAAAATCGTTAGTGTCATTTTAGGAAAATATTTGAGCTTAAAAATCCCTCTCAACCGACTAAAATAACTCAATTCAGGTCCATAAATTCTAATAGGAATAACTTTAGCGCCGGTTTTTGCTGCCACAAACGCTGCACCATCATAAATTTTCATCAAAGAACCATGAACGCTAATTCTTCCTTCAGGGAAAATGACGATCGGGCGTCCTTTTTCTATTTCTCTAACTAAAGTTCGAATGGCCATCGGGTTGGCAGGATCAAGCGGAACAACATCGGCATAGGGTTTTAATAATTTAATAAAGCGTGGTGTACCGATAGATGAATAAACAGCAAAAAGTGGGCGAATAGGTAAGAATAGAGCGAGCAGGATCCCATCTAGAAAAGAGACATGATTAGGTGTTATTAAACATCGCTCATATTTTTTAAGTTTTATTTCACCAACAACTGTCACACGGAAAAAAAACTGGAATATTGCGCGCAATAATTTTATCAGCATATCTCTTTCCTTACTCCTTAATGTTATTGATCATTTTAGAGTACATCTATCAGCAAAGATGCCTAACATAGCAAAATTGAGATCATACAAAGTATTTTTTGTCGTTTTGTAAAAAGCGGTCTATTTGGTAAACAATTTCTGTCGTAGGTAAAGCGGCATCAATAATGTAATCAGCGTTATCTAAATAGTAGCCTTCTCGTTCTTTCATTACTTCAACTATCTCTTCTGCTAAAGGTTTACCTGTTAATGTTGGTCGTTGCGAAGTTTCAGGATCAGCAGACAAACGGGTAATCAATACATCTGATGGCGCTTGTAAATAAATAATACAGCCATTTTTTTTCATAAAATCACGATTTTCTTGCAGTAAAATAATGCCGCCACCCGTTGATATCACTGAATTTGGCTGTTGTATTGATCGCAAAACACTGGATTCTAAATCACGAAAGCGAGCCCAACCATCTCGTTCAACTAACTCGGCAATACTTATTTTAGCATTCTGTTTAACTAACCAATCGGTATCAAAAAAATGACACATCCTAAATTCAGCTAACGTTTTTCCTACTGTTGTCTTCCCTGCGCCTCTTGGTCCAATAAGATAAAGCATGTCAAATTGTCCTAATCGAAAATTTATTTAATTAGTCAGAATATATAAGTCAGCTTACAAGCGTGATTTAAAATTTACAAAAGTAAAAATCCTAAATTACCGCGATTAAAATAAAGCCACACAACAACAGTGTGGCGCAAAAAATCGTGAAGTAATAACTCAAGAACGCATTAAATTATCGCCATAACCAATCCATTTATAGGTTGTTAATGCATCTAATCCCATTGGGCCGCGGGCATGAAGTTTCTGCGTACTTACCGCAACCTCCGCACCTAATCCAAATTGCCCACCATCAGTAAATCGTGTACTGGCATTAACATAAACAGCCGCAGAATCAACATGCTGAACAAAATAATCTGCTTGTTGAATTGATTGGGTCAAAATAGCATCAGAATGGGCCGTTCCATAATCCCGAATGTGGGTAATCGCGGCATCAATATCGTTAACGACTTCAACGTTAACATCAAGCGATAACCATTCATCACGGTAATCCTCCTCGATCACTGCAACAACTTTTGCCGGGCTTGATTTTAAATAGGACATTGCATGCCGACTGGCATGTAGTGTCACATTTTGCTCAGCCATTTTCTCAGCCAGTAGCGGTAGAAATGTCGCCGCAATACTTTTATGGACTAATAAAGTTTCTAATGAATTACAAGCACTTGGGCGCTGCACCTTAGCATTGACAATGAGTGGAAGTGCTTTGTCAAAATCAATATGCTGATCGACATAAATATGACAGACACCAATCCCGCCAGTGATAACGGGAATAGTTGATTGTTCACGGCATAGCTTATGTAACCCTGCACCTCCACGCGGGATCAACATGTCTATATAACGATCCATTTTCAGTAATTGTGTGACTAATTTTCTATCTGGATCATCAATAGACTGAACTGCTGCCTGCGGAATAGCATTTTGTTGCAACGCTTGCTGAATAACTTTAACGATTGCTTGATTAGTCTGTGAGGTTTCTTTACCCCCACGTAAAATTACCGCATTACCAGTTTTCAAACATAACGAGGCAACATCGATCGTTACATTTGGCCGCGCTTCATAAATAACGCCGATCACACCCAATGGGACACATCGCCGTTGTATATTTAAGCCATTTTCTAATATGCCGCCATCGAGTATACGTCCAACCGGATCAGCTAATTGACATACCTTTCTTACATCATTTGCAATGGCAGCTAATCGCTCGACAGTTAGCAATAATCTGTCTTGCATAGCTGCACTCATATGACTAGCTTTCGCTGCCACCATATCTTGAGCATTCGCGGCTAAAATTGCATCACTCTGTTGTTGCAAGCTATCTGCAATATCCATTAAGACATTATTTTTCTGTTTTGTGTTTAGCCCTGCCAGGTACCATGAAGCCTTTTTAGCCGCTTTGCCTATTTTTTCCAACATCATTTACTCACTATCATATCGTCACGGTGCACAGCAACAGCGCCATACTCATAACCCAAAATTTGACTAATTTCTTGCGAATGATGCCCGGCGATTAGGCGTAGAGCATCGCTATTATAATGAGTTACTCCATGAGCTAAATCGTTACCTAATAAATTAAGAATAGGCACCACATCGCCGCGCGAAAAATTACCACTAATTTTCTTTATTCCTTTTGGTAATAATGAGCTGCCTTTCTGTTGGATCGCCAGAGCAGCTCCCTCATCAACAACAATTTCACCCGCCAAAGGCGCACCAAAAATCCACCGTTTTCGGTTTTCCATTGGCGTTTTTAAGCGATGAAATTTTGTTCCTACCTGCTGACCTTCGAGCACATTTGCGATCACATTAGGCTTATCACCGGCGGCAATAACGACTTCTATTCCTGCTCGACTCGCAATACCTGCGGCTTGCAGCTTTGTTGCCATTCCACCGGTGCCTAAACCGCTGACACTATCACCGGCAATGCATTTTAGTTCATCATTAATATCATGAACTTCAGTGATTAATTGTGCATTTGGATTGTGGCGGGGGNCTGCGGTACATAGTCCCTCAATATCCGTTAATAATAGTAACTTATCCGCATTAGCTAAAATTGCAACCAATGCCGATAAATTATCATTATCACCAACTTTAATTTCGGCTGTCGCAACGGCATCATTTTCATTGATAACCGGAATAATACAGTTATCCAGTAAGGCTTGTAATGTATCTCGTGCATTTAAAAAACGTTCACGATCTTCAATATCTGCTCGGGTTAATAACATCTGACCAATATGAATACCATAAATTGAAAATAATCGTTCCCAAAGCTGGATCAGATGAATTTGCCCAACCGCGGCAAGCAATTGTTTCGAGGCAATTGTCTCAGGTAATGTTGGATAACCTAAATGTGCTCGACCCGCCGTAATGGCACCCGAAGTAACAATAACAATCTGGTGACCTTTTTCATACTGCTGTGCACATTGCCTTACTAATTCAACAATACGCGCCTGATCGAGACAAAGCGAACCACCCGTTAATACACTTGTTCCTAATTTTATCACCAAAGTTTGGCTGTTGTTCATCATACTTCTGCTATTAACTCTCTATAACAATAAAAATTTAGCTATCAGTTTTATCAAGTAAGAAGCGTTATGCCAACCGGCATAACGCAATTTTAGTGAAAAGTTGATTTTACAATAGCTGCAAATAATACAAACTATAAATTAATTGCAACCATTTTGGGGCAAGGGGTTAATGTTAGTTCCAATGTATTCAGTGAATCACTTAAACGTTTATGGAACTCTTGCAATGTATCTTCAAGTGACTTGATAATGTTTGATTTGTTAATTTCGATATGCTGCCAATTACCGGCTTTATCAAACATACCTAATTTATAATGATATACAAATCCGTTAAGTTCTCGTCTTAATTCCAACCACCATCCCCAAAATTCACGCTTTTCTGGAGCAGTTTTTGCATTAACACAAATAGCAAGACAATCGAAAAAAAAGAGATCATCCTGACATTGAGATTCACGGAGATAAGGTCCTAACCTGGTAAAATGCTTCAATAATTTACTTTTAGAATAATTTGAAGTTAAAGCCATAATAAGGATCTCCTTGTTGTTAAGCTACCTTTTTAGCAAATAAGGAAAAATAATCAAGTAATCACAACAATTATTCAATTTTGCTTTTCAGCCAACTCACTACGGCTGAAAGTGACTGATGAAAATTTTGATATAACGGCTTGGTGGGTAAGGTCAATAGCTTACCTTCAATGGAGGAGCGCACGATAAGCAATGCGTCTTCCTTAGGGCTGAAAACATCATTTTGCCAATTAACTACCATAAATGGTACAGGACAACGACGCCCCAACAATCCCTTTTTTTAATGAGTAACAACTAAGCTCTGAACGTAAAACTGCTTCATCTACCTGATAAAAGCCTAGTCGACTGGCAAAGATATCAATATTCATTACCGGTATTTGATCCTGATATTTTTGCTCATTAAATAAGCTATGAACAATTGGCCCTGAAACTGCAACACCTTTTAAGCGCTTGGGCTCTAAATAAGCTAAACGAAGCGCAATATTGGCGCCAAAACGCAAACCAATTACCCCTATTCGAGTATGATCGATCCATGGAATATTCGCCAATTGATTAAGTACCTGTTGATGCAGCGCGCTAGTATCCTGAGAAAGGATATATTTAATAGAATAGCTAATTGATGGCATATCTAAGGTTAACATAGCAAACCCCTGCGGCGCTAAATATTGGCTGAAAAGGCGATAATAATCTAGTTGCAAACTATCTAATGTGCCGCAAACTAAAATTGTAGGACACGGGCCTTGGCTGGTATTAGGTAAATGTAAAAAACCAATCACCTCTTTTTTACCACCCTCTATTTTGAAAGAAATTTTTTTTAGTCTAAAATCGGTCAATTGCGCAGCATTTTCATAAGCTTTATTGGCTAATAATACCGCTTGTTCGGCAAGATGATCACCTTTAAGATGCGGATAAGCGGCAATACTATATAAATTAGCTGCTCGTAACCAAGCCTGGCTAGCTGCTATTTTGGTTGGTAATTGAAGCGCTTTTTTCTGCCAAACCATTGCCTGTTGTGACCATTCATAAGTCCAATTTCCTGGCTGATAACCAATTACGGTATCGAGTAAATTTTCACAGCTACGAACACGATTATTTGCCGCAATTCGACTTAGTACCGCTTCAATCTCCAACCCATCGTTGCCACGCCAAATCCATATTAGCCGGTTAATCATACGATACCAGCTAACATAACTGGTGCCTTCGAATGTTGAGCTATGCTTCAATAAGTGGGTTTTAGGTACACTATAAGTCACCAGAACAGAGGTCTCAGTTTGTTTCAATTTTGATTTAGGCTTAAACAGCTTTTCTGACAGATTTTTTTCACTCATATCGACCTTATTCTGTTAAAAAACTTCAGCAATAAAAAAGGGATGCGAATAGCATCCCCTATATCATATACTTTATTTAGTGATTAAAGCGAAATAAATAAAACAATTATTATTGTTCACAAAGCGGCTTAATAAAAACCTCTTTTTCCATATCCCAAGGCTGTTCTATCCAGGTATTTTGCGGTATATCAATAACATAATTATCAACTAATGGACGCCCCGCGGGTTTTGCAAAAATAGTCACAAAATAGCCTTTAGGAAACATATCCCTGATAGCTTGTGCTGTCCCGCCGGTATCGACCAAATCGTCGACAACAATATAACCTTCACCATCACCTTCCACTCGCTTGATAACTTTGAGTTCTCTTTGGTTATTATGGTCGTAGCTTGAAATACAGACAGTATCGATATGGCGTAAACCTAATTCACGAGCAAGAATAGCACTTGGAACAAGCCCACCGCGGCTAACAGCAATAATGCCTTTCCATTGCTTGGCAGGTAATAAGCGTTGTGCCAAAGTACGGGCATGCATTTGCAACATATCCCATGTTACGATGTATTTTTCACTCATAAAATTCTGATCCTAACGACTAGAGACTATTTTAGCAAAGCACATTAGTGGAAAAAATATTGCGCGAGATTATAGTGATTTGTCATAACAAAAACCAGAAATTAATTAATATTATCACAATTAACTAAAGGCATAGATGTCAGAAGGTGATATTCTGATTAATAAAATAAATAATATTTACCAAGACGGTAGAATTAATTAGCAATCTTAATAATACGGTAGTAATAGGAGATAAAACGTGTCTGAGCTTTCACAACTTACACCACAGCCGCTTTGGGATATATTTGCACAAATTTGTGCAATTCCTCATCCATCTGGACATGAGGAAGCACTTGCTTCTTATATTATGCAATGGGCAGAGAGAAAAAAACTTAGTGTTGAACGCGATAAGGTCGGTAATATTCTTATTCGCAAACCGGCAACTGTCGGCTTGGAAAATCTCCTGCCGGTTGTTCTTCAAGCCCATTTGGATATGGTGCCACAAAAAAACAGTGATATTCAGCACGATTTTACGCAGGATCCTATCCGTCCCTACGTAGATAATGAGTGGGTAAAAGCGCAAGGTACCACATTAGGTGCAGATAATGGTATCGGTATGGCTTCCGCTTTAGCCGTACTGGATGATGAGAATGTCAAACATGGCCCGCTAGAAGTTTTACTCACCATGACAGAAGAAACCGGTATGGTTGGGGCGTTTGGCATACAGCCAAATTGGTTACAAGCGGATATTCTGATCAATACCGATTCGGAACAAGAAGGCGAGATCTACATGGGTTGCGCCGGCGGCGTTGATTTTACTACCACCTTTACATTGGCAAGAGAAGCTATTCCTGCTAATCATAAAGTATACAAAATAACACTAAAAGGGTTAACTGGTGGTCATTCGGGTGGTGATATTCATTTAGGATTAGCGAATGCCAATAAACTATTGGCACGTTTTCTCGCAGCCCATGCGAGTGAATTACAATTAAAGCTCATTCATATTCAAGGTGGTAGTTTACGTAATGCGATCCCACGTGAGAGTGAAGCGATTGTTGCAGTGCCAATATCAGTAGCGGCTAATTTAGAAACCAGCAAAAATCACTATCTAGCACTACTAAAATCAGAATTTGCCGCAATTGAAAAAAACTTAATTATTACCCTTGCTGAGACAACAACAGAATTATTAGCACTATCCGTGGATTGCCAATCTCGTTTATTACACTTTCTCAATGCTGCGCCTAATGGGGTTATTCGGATGAGCGACGAAATAAAAGATGTTGTTGAAACCTCACTCAATACTGGCGTTGTTGATATGGATGAAAAAAAGGCCGAAATTACTTTTTTAATTCGCTCATTAATCGAAACGGGCAAAGATTATGTCGTTAATATGCTGACATCATTATCGATGCTTGCCGGGGCAGAATTTAAACATAAAGGCAGCTATCCTGGCTGGAAACCCGATCCGCAATCGCCCGTCATGGCACTTGTTAGCAACACCTATCAGCAACTATTTGGTAAAGCTCCAAAGATCATGGTGATCCATGCTGGTTTAGAATGTGGGCTATTTAAAAAACCTTACCCGCAAATGGATATGGTCTCCATTGGGCCAACGATATATGGTGCCCATTCACCCGACGAACGCGCCAATATTAAAAGTGTCGCTAAATATTGGCAGTTGTTAACATCCGTACTCAAATCAATACCTGAGAAAAGTTAGCACTCATTGCAGGCTAAACTTAGCCTGCTTTTCACCAATTCAGTATTAACTGCTTTTCTAATTGTGGATTTTGTAAAGTGACATGCAGTCCAACTAATCTAACTCCACGATCCGCTCGCCTTTGTTGCCAAATCTGTTGCGCTATTTGAATAAGATCAGCTTTACTTAAAATTGGATAACTATGCTCTTGAGTCGTTAATTGAAAATCAGCAAATTTCATCTTAACCCCTTGACTGGCAATGCTAAGCTCCGGTTTAATTTTTGCTAATCGGCTCTCAAGCTCTGGGTAGAGTCGTTCAATAATTTTCATACAGTCATCCCATTGATAAATATCTTTAGCAACCGTCCGCTCTACCCCAATTGATTTGCGTAAACGCTCACTATTAATCCTACGCTGATCTACGCCATGGCTAAGATCCCATAAAACTTGACCAAACTTACCTAATTCTTTCACTAATCTAATTAAATCAAATTGTTGTATATCGCCGCAGGTTTCCAACCCCATTTTTTGTAACCGTTGTGCAGTAACTTTACCCACCCCAGGAATTTTCTTAATGGTAATGGATAAATAAAATTGGCCACTTGCTCAGGCGTAATAACATATTGGCCATTGGGTTTATTCATATCAGAAGCAATTTTAGCGAGAAATTTGACTGGTGCGATACCGGCTGATGCGGTAAGCGATAATTCATTAAAAATTCGCTGTCTAATTGCATTAGCTATTAATGTTGCGGAACCGTGATAATGGGGACTATTGGTCACATCAAGATAAGCTTCATCTAAAGAAATAGGCTCAACTAAGTGGGTAAAATCGAGCAGAATTTGCCGTATCTGCCATGATATTTTTTTATATAAGGACATGCGGCCAGGAATGATTTTCAATTGTGGGCAATGTTTAAGTGCTAAAGCTGTAGACATCGCACTATGCACGCCATAACGTCGAGCTAAATAATTGGCTGTACTAACTACCCCACGACGATCGGCTCTACCTCCAATCGCTAGCGGAATAGTGCGCAAAGAAGGATTGTCACGCATTTCTATGGCTGCATAAAAGCAATCCATATCAATATGGATAATTTTGCGCACCACTTCCTGCTCCTGACAATGCTGTTTAAATAAACAGTATAGTAAGAATTTTATTAAGCGTAAATAAAAAACTCAATCACAATAACAGCTCAATCCAATAATAGGATTTTGGCCATAAAATACTTGATTAAAATAGCGTATTACTTTTTTTAGATTTAATAATTTTTCTTGTTAGAAAGAAAGATAACCGGTTTGAGATAATTGATAAGGATTGCCAGCTGCATATTTTAATATACCATTTTTAGTATTAATACTTATTGTTAATAAAGTTTGCCAACGCTCTGTATCCGGTTGCGAACTGTTAGGCAGAAAACAAATTGGTGATTGCTCCCCTTCGGGACCACACATTGCAGCCGCGCGCGCCATAGTGCTTTTATTTTTCATATCACTAGATACGCTTTTTAGATGTTGATAACGTTTATAAGTCGTATCATCAGTAGTACCTTCCCCCGAAACCAATTCAGACGCTAGAAAATGATTAGTATGAAGTAACCAATTATTTTGTTGTGGGTAAACAATCGCTGACCGAAATGGACTTAACTCAATACTTACGGCTCGGCATCGTGCTGCCTGATGGCAAAATACACTTAATACTGACGACGCACTTACTTGCGCAGAACATGCTAAAGCGATAGCCTCTTCTACGGTTGTTGCTTCTTCTAATATTCGGCGAGCTACTGCATGTACAGGCACACCACCAGAATCATTGTCACTTGTATGATGTAAGATATTAAAATGTAAACCTAATCCAGCACTGTTAACACCAATTTTAGCTAACATACCAAATTCAGTAAAAAGCTTAAATTGCATCCCTTTTCTATTCTGTAATTGAATCATCAACCCATTAGGCGCTAAAACATCATGCCAATCCCAGGTTTGCATGGTTTGCGGCATATTAATATCAGGAGCTGTATAAATTGCGGTAGAGCATTCACTAGCATAGGATGTTGACTTTGTTGATAAAATTTCAGTGCGTGCATTTAAACTTGCTAGATACCAAATCGGAAGATTAGCTCCCATAGCTGTTGCTTCAATTTCACTTACCAAATCCGGACACCAATATTCCAGGGCAGCCAAACTATTTTCTCCAATTCTTTTCACCTGATCGCCAGTTATACCAATACGAGAAAAAAAATCCAAATAAAGCATTACCGTCTGTTTTATTTGCGGCGCCCAATATTCACCAATCTGTTTTCCTCGACAAAAAGGATCCTTTACCACGTTATTAAACGTATAAACTTTCATGATTAATAGCCTTTTTAATTAAAAAATAATTTAAATAATAGTAGTTAATATTATTCCTTAATTTAAAAAATTTAATAATACTATTTTACTATTATCTATAAACCAATAAGTCGATTTGAAATATTATAATTATAATATCCTATTTTATATTAAGCGATAGCTATTTTCATTATTAATAAAATAAAATAAATTTAAATTAAAAATGACAGAATATAGAAAGAAAAAAATTTTGTAATTTATTATTCAAACTTTATTAAAGAATAATTTCTAATTATAATTTTTAATTATTTTTACAAACAAGAAGGATAAAAAATTCCCATCAATATAACATATAAAAAATTAAGGTATTCTCATATAATATGACGATAAAATAAATTTATTTTATGATGATATTATAACTAATTTTATCTAATAGATAATAAACTCTATTACACCAACTTATCATTAAAAAGATAAAATAATTTAAAATAATATATACTATTCTAACTGACAATAGAAAAAATTATTTAGCCAGAAAATAAATTTCGATATTATAATTAAAAAAATAAATAATTTTATAAACAACATAAAGCTAAGTTATATTTTTATATTTACGATAAAAAATAATAAAAATCTGCTATATTAATTTATATTTAATCGGTAGCTTTTAATAATAAAATTAATTGATAATATTTTTCATACACACAACTTATGGAGAAGATAATGCATAAAAGTATCACCGCCGTACTACTTTTGCTCTGTTCAGTGACTGCCTTAGCAAATTCACCGAAAATTGTTGCCCATCGTGGAGGAACTGCCGATGCGCCAGAAAATACCATTTATGCTATCGATCAGGCATTGAAAAATGGCGCAGATAAAATATGGATCACCGTGCAACTTTCCAGTGATAAAGTGCCCATATTATATCGCCCATCTGATTTAAATACATTAACCAATAAAAGCGGCCCGGTTTCCTCTTACCGTGCACAGCAACTTATGAAAGCGGATGCTGGATACCGTTTTGGTTCCCGTCATAACCATCTTTATTGCAATAAAGGTATTGTCATTCCTACATTAAAACAAGTACTGCAACAGTTTCGGGCGACCGATTTCTATATCGATCTGAAATCTCCCGATGCCGATCCTTACGAACAAGCACAAGCGATTGAAAAAGTATTAAAAGAAGAAAAAGCTTTTCGGCGTACTCGCTTTTATTCTACCAACGAAGCTTTCTTAAATGCTTTATCTGATCATATCCAACGTTTTGAAAGTCGTGATGAAACCCGTGATATTCTGGCAAATATTACTATGAATCATCATTGTTTGATTGATAAAAGAATTAATACTCAGCGCTGGTATGGACTGGAACTACGGCGTAAAGTAGAAGTTGTCGAAAAATATACTCTTGGAGAAGCGCGTTCATCATCCGATTTAGTTTGGGATCATGAAGCAATGAAATGTTTTCGTGCTAGCGGCGGAGCACATATCGTTTTATTTGGCATAAAAGATGAAGCTGACTATCAACTAGCTAAAGAACTAGGCGCAGACGAAGTTATGGTCGATTCGCCTAAATATTTTAAAAATATAAAATAATCATAATATTAATAACCTCGTTATTACTATTAATAACGAGATTTTTTATTAAATAATACGGTTGTTCATCTGTTGTTGCTTTTGACAATTTTCCCTGGCCATACGCTTCTTACGAAGATCACATGGCTGCGGGCAATCACAAACTTTTTCAATGCCTATACTACTTAACCCACCACAACTTCCTTGAATTTCCTTGCGTTTAAAAATATATCCAAGAGACATAGCAATAAAAGCAAGTATGAAAAAAGCTAAAGTAGCAATAAATACTGTTAACATAATGTGACTCCGTTACATCCTTTTTACCAAATAAGGTTTAAATGCCGAACTATAACGCTCTTCAAAACCTTTATTCGTTGTAACGACCATAAAAACTGGTAAATTCAAACGTTCAGCTAGTTCCATTCCTTTTTCTGCCCCTAGCACATTTAGGCCAGTAGATAAACCATCTGCCATCATGCAAGTTGGGGCGATAACAGTAATAGAAATTAAATTATGAATAATCGGTCTACCGGTCTTCGGATCAATAGTATGTGAATAATAGACACCATCTTGTTCAAAATAATTACGATAGTCTCCAGAGGTAGCAACTGACATATTGCCAGGCTCAATAATTTCTTGTACCGACTGTTCTAGCCCTTTGTCCGAAGGTTTTTCAATCGCAATACGCCACGCTACACCTTTGCCATTATGGCCTTTTGTCCGGACTTCGCCACCAATATCGACCATATAATTATGAATATTTTGTGACTCTAAATATTCTGCTATAACATCAACGCCGTACCCTTTAGCAATAGCTGAAAGATCTATATAGAGTTGAGGTATTTTTTTTATCAGACTATTACCATCAATTGCCAGTTTATCAATACCAATCCATTGTCGACGCAACTCCAGTGTCTCTTCCGGCGGTGATTTAGTTATTCTGCCTTCTGGGCCAAATCCCCATAAATTAACTAATGGCCCAATAGTAATATCGAGTGCGCCATGGGTTAATCTATTAATATGAATTGCTTCTTTAACCACTGTCATCATGGCTAGTGAGACAGGAAATGGTGTATTTACGTGTTGAAATTGATTAAATTGGCTTAATTCAGAGTTAGGGCGATAAGTTGACATCTGATTGTTAACTTCTTCTAAACGGCTATCAATATCGTCACGCAATGTTTCCCAAAAAGGATGAGACGATTGATTAACATACTTAACAACATAGTAAGTTCCCATCGTTTGTCCTTGAATACTCTTTTGCTCTGTCTCAAAGCACCCACAAAGCATAAAAATAGTAGATAAGGTAATGGTCCAATTGAATAATTTATTTTTCAGCATAAAATTTTTTAGAGTATTAAGTCCATATTAACTCAATGATTATACATGAGTTAAAAGACAGGAAAGAATTAACCACCGAAATCATCTAATAAAATATTTTCATCTTCAACGCCTAAATCTTTAAGCATCTTAATAACTGCGGCATTCATCACAGGAGGACCACACATATAAAACTCACAATCCTCTGGCGCTGGGTGATCTTTCAAATAGTTTTCATATAAAACGTTATGAATAAAGCCTGTATACCCTTGCCAATTATCTTCTGGCATTGCATCTGATAGCGCAACATGCCAGGTAAAATTTTTATTTTCAACCGCCAATTGATCAAAATCTTCAACATAAAACATTTCACGTTTTGAACGGGCCCCATACCAAAAACTGATTTTCCGTTTAGAATTTAAGCGCTTTAATTGATCAAAAATATGTGAGCGCATTGGTGCCATACCCGCCCCGCCACCAATAAAAATCATTTCCGCATTGGTATCTTTAGCAAAAAATTCACCAAATGGCCCAGAAATAGTAACTTTATCACCTGGTTTTAATGACCAAATGTAAGAGGACATGATCCCTGGAGGTAAATCTGCGGCTTTTGGCGGTGGTGTTGCTATCCTGACGTTTAACATGATAATTCCATGTTCTTCTGGATAATTTGCCATTGAATAAGCTCTTACTGTCTGCTCTTTTGCTTCAGAGACATAACGAAATAGATTAAATTTATCCCAATCTTCACGATACTCATCAGGCACATCAAAATCAGCATAAGAAACTTTATGTGGCGGACATTCGATCTGAATATAGCCACCTGCCCGAAAAGGGACAACTTCTCCTGCGGGAATTTTTAATTTTAGTTCTTTAATGAAAGTGGCTTTATTCTCATTCGAAATAACTTCACATTCCCATTTTTTTACCCCAAAAATCTCTTCAGGTAATTCAATTTTCAGATCCTGTTTTACATTAACCTGACAAGCCAAACGACATCCTGCTCTGGCTTCGCGTTTATTAATATGGGCCAGTTCAGTAGGCAGGATATCACCGCCACCCTGCTTGATTGTCACCCGACATTGGCCACAAGAACCTCCGCCGCCACAGGCAGATGAAACAAAAATACCCTGATTGGACAACATATTTAATAGCTTATCGCCTGCTGGAGCAGCAAAACTCTTTTTAGGGTCACCATTAACTTCAATTTTTACATCCCCTGTGTTTACTAATCTAGATTTGGCAAATAAAATCATTGCCGTTAGAATCAACACAATTAGGGTAAACATTACGACACCAAGAATAATAATATCCATGAATTATTTTCACCCTTATAACTGTACACCGGAAAAAGACATAAAACCCAATGCCATCAAACCAGTAGTGACAAAGGTGATCCCTAAACCTTTTAAACCCGATGGGATATCAGCATATTTCATTTTTTCACGAATAGATGCCAATAAAACAATGGCTAGCATCCATCCCAATCCTGAACCAAATCCATAAACAATAGATTCACTAAAATTATATTCACGCTGGGCCATAAACGAGACACCACCAAAAATCGCACAATTAACGGTGATCAATGGTAGAAAAATACCTAATGCGTTATAAAGGGCGGGAAAATAACGATTCAAAATCATTTCAAGAATTTGTACTAATGCGGCAATGACACCAATAAAAGTTATGAAATTTAAAAAACTTAAATCAACTCCCTCGATCAGGGCACCATCACGTAAAATGAAATTATAAACTAAATTATTTGCGGGTACGGAAATACCCAGAACAACAGTAACTGCAATACCTAACCCAAAAGCAGTTTTGACATTTTTAGAAACAGCCAAAAATGTACACATACCCAGAAAAAAGGCAAGAGCCATGTTTTCAATAAACACAGCTCGAACAAACAAGCTGATATAATGTTCCATTGCGTCTGTTACTCCTTTTCAACCTGTGAAGGTTTTAATGTGCGCAGTCCCCAAATCAACATACCAATGATGAAAAACGCACTTGGTGCAAGCAGGAACAAGCCATTTGGCTGATACCAACCACCATTCTGAACCGATTGCAGAATAGTAATACCGAATAGTTTACCTGAACCAAATAGTTCTCTTAGGAAACCAACTAAAATTAAAATAGCGCCATATCCCAAACCATTACCTATACCATCCATGAAACTTTCAATTGGTGGCGATTTCATTGCATAAGCTTCCGCTCGTCCCATAACGATACAATTAGTAATAATTAAACCGACAAATACGGAAAGTTGCTTAGAGACTTCATAAGCGTAAGCGCGCAGGATTTGATCAACAACAATAACCAAAGAAGCAATAATTGTCATTTGAGCAATAATTCGCACACTACTAGGAATATAATGACGAATCAATGAGATAAAAAAGCTAGAAAAACCAGTCACTAAGGTCACAGCAATAGCCATTACAAGAGCAGTTTCTAATTTTGTCGTTACCGCTAAAGCCGAACAAACGCCTAAAACTTGCAATGCAATAGGATTATTATCCAATAAAGGTCCAATCAGCACGCGTTTAATCTCTTTACTATCAGCCATGATTTAACTCTCCTTTGCGTACTTTATCCAGAAACGGACCAAAACCATTATTACCCAACCAGAAATCAAACATTTTCTGAATACCGTTTGATGTTAGTGTTGCTCCTGATAGGCCATCGATACTAGAGGGATCATCTATTGCGCCACCACGCACAATTTTTATCGCAGGTTCCCCTTGTTGATTGTAGAGTTTTTTACCAATCCATTGGGCGCGCCATTGTGGATTATCCACTTCTCCACCTAAACCTGGCGTTTCACCATGAGAATAATAAGTTATACCACGTGATGTGATTCCATCTATATCAACAGCGATAAAAGCATACATTACTGACCATAAACCAGAACCATAAACCGGTAAAACAAGTGCCATGGTTTTCCCATGATCATCATTGACTAAATAAATTTCTGCCAGGTTGGCTCTATAACGAATCTTAGCTACATCTTGTTCTGGTGATAATACAATTCGTGTGTCATCATTACGCAGTTGACTATTAAGATCGAAGTTGCCATTACTATTTGATATTTCAGCTGTTTTGAAGTCCAAAATTTTAGCGCTAATACGAGCATTATAAAGAGATTGTATCTCTTTAGCTGACATTTTTGGCTTGAGTAAACCAGCTATATCAAGAATATTACGTTGCTTATCTAATAATTTTTGTGCTTGCTGTCTAGATTTCAAACCGACCGCTGCACCAGATACAACTATTGAACAAACTAAACACAGAATAAATACCACAAGAAATGTTCTGCCGACGCTATCTTTGGGATTTTTTATTTTATCGTTAGCCACGGGCTTTTCTCCGTTTAATATTTGCCTGAACTACCAGATAATCAAACAGAGGCGCAAATAAGTTGGCAAACAAAATCGCCAACATCATTCCTTCCGGATAAGCAGGATTAATGACTCTGATGAGAACACACATCACACCAATCAGCATGCCATATGCCCATTTACCTTCATTAGTAAAAGAGGCCGAAACAGGATCTGTCGCCATAAACATCATGCCAAAAGCAAAACCGCCTAGCACTAAATGCCAGTACCAAGGCATCGCAAATAATGGATTAGTCGATGATCCAATCGCATTAAATAGATAAGACATTGCCATCATACCTATCATCACACCGGCAACGATACGCCACGAAGCTATTCGGCAAAATAAAATCAACGCCCCACCGATTAAGATCATTAAAGTTGAAACTTCACCAATCGAGCCTGGAATATTGCCCAAAAAAGCATCCATCCAAGTCACAGGCTGATGGGTCAAATTATTTATTAGTGCATGATCTCCACCCCTCGCCCATTGTGACAACGGCGTAGCACCAGAGAAACCATCTGTTGCAGTCCAAACTAAATCACCTGAAATTTGAGCTGGATAAGCAAAAAATAGAAATGCACGCCCAGCTAATGCTGGATTTATAAAATTACGTCCAGTACCACCAAAAATTTCTTTCGCCACAACAATACCAAACGTAATACCTAATGCTGCCTGCCAAAGCGGTATAGTAGGCGGTACAATAAGGGCAAACAAAATAGAAGAGACAAAGAAGCCTTCATTGATTTCATTACCACGAATCAATGAAAATAATACTTCCCAAAAACCACCAACTAAAAAAACTACTATATAGATAGGTAAAAAATATACCGCACCAAGCAACATTTTACTTGCCCAGCCAGCCTCTGGTGTTAATGAAGCGCCCAAAAACTGAGCGATGCTATAATGCCAATCGGACACCAGGATCTTCTGCAATTCAGCTTCACTATTTAATTGATAAAGAGCTGGAATCGCTTGTGCGCCGACATTATACATTCCCCAAAACATGGCTGGAAAAACGGACAACCAGACTAGAATCATCATTCGCTTTAGATCAATACTATCACGAACATGCGATCGCCCGTGTGTGATTGTTCCCGGAGTATAAAAAATAGTCGCCACTGCTTCATAGAGCACATAGTATTTTTCTAGTTTTCCACCGGGTTCAAAATGACGTTCATACTTTTCAAATAAATTCTTTAAGCCCATGTAGTTAACCTTCTTGCTCAATTCTGGCCAATACCTTACGTAGTACAGGACCATACTCATATTTGGCTGGGCAAACATAGGTGCACAGCTCCAAATCTTCCTCATCCAGTTCAAGACAACCAAGTTGCTGAGAGCTGGCTAAATCACCAACAAGCAGATCGCGTAACAAATGGGTGATCATAATATCAAGCGGCATAATGCGTTCATAATTACCAATTGGAACTATAGAACGTTCACTACCATTAGTCGTGGTAGTGAAATTAAACTGTTTATTTTTCAGAAAGTGGCCAAGTGTGGTGCGGGTAATAGTAAACTTATCTATTCCAGGCGCAATCCAGCCAAATAACTCTTTTTCACGTCCTTCACGTAATACCGAAACTTGATTATGGAATCTGCCCAAATAACCTCGTGTATCATCACATTTATTACCCCATAAAATTGACCCTGAGATAATTCTATTTTCTCCTATTTTTAGTTCACCTTCCGTTAATTCGTACAGATCAGCGCCTAAACAAGTCCGAACTAAACGTGGCTTTTTAACTTGAGGTCCTGCCAGTGAGATTACGCGATCCGAATAAAGATGGCCGGTCGTAAAAAGTTTACCAATCGCAATCACGTCTTGATAATTTAAATGCCAGACAGTTTTCTCGGCACTAACCGGCTCTAGAAAATGGATATGGGTGCCGACTAACCCCGCAGGATGTGGGCCAATAAACTGCTTATAAATAATTTGTTCATTACCAGTAAACTTGACTAAGTTACCGTCTCCATGGCAAACATAAATTTTTCCTTCAGTTAATTTAGTCAATACTTTCAAACCATCATTGAATGCCATTTGCTCTTCGGCAATAATCAACAACGGATCCGCCGCCAGTGGACGCGTATCCATCGCCGTAACAAAAATTGCTTTTGGGCTGCTACCTGGTACTGGAGTATGGCTAAAAGGACGCGTTCGCATTGCTGTCCACAAACCTGACTGAAGTAAATTAGCTTCTACTTGTTGATACGTTAATGTATCAAGTTGATTATTATCATAACGATTAAATACAATTTGCTCATCGCCATGAATTTCAATAACAATAGATTGAAGTACTCGGCGTTCACCTCGATTGATTTTTATGATAGTGCCACAAGCCGGGCTGGTAAAAAATACGCCTGGATTTTTCTTATCTTCGAAAAGAATTTGCCCCTTTTTAACTTGCTCACCTTCCTTCACCAACATTGAAGGACGCATCCCTATATACTCTTCACCCAATACTGCAACATGATGAATGACAGGGCTATCCGCTATCACTTGAGCGGGCACTCCTGCAATCGGGAGGTTGAGTCCTTTTTTAATTTTAATCATAAGAATTGCACAAGTTTATCAGTTAAACCCTAAGCTAACGATTTCAAATGAAATCAGATAGCAACCAATAATTAAAAGGCTGTTGAATAATTGAAACAAGCCAGCTAATGAATCCCCACCAATTAATTACAATTTACCTATTATTTTAACGAAGACGATTTTATCAGTTCCCTGGCTTGCTGTCTGATACAACAAGTGATTTAGTTCAAGCAAATAAGAATAAATTTTTTATTATTTTAAGAACAATTCGCAAATAACGATCATTCAAATCATCTTTTTCGATGGATATTAGAATTTTTAGCGAAATAAGCCAAAAATGGCAGGAGACAAAATTATTAATTTTTAATATAAAAAACTACAATACAAATGTATGATTAATATTTATGTACTTTTTTTGTACAATAACTCACTTTTGTATGGAACTTATGAAACGCTCTTTTTTTATTAGCATAGGGATCTTTTCCCTTTTATTTTTTATCAGTAATAGCTACTCAGCGTCAAGGCTATATTATCCATTGGATATCCGTAATAACAGCAAAAAACACTTAAATAATTCACTATTTATTCAAATTTTTAAAGAAGAAAGAGTACTTGAACTCTATACTAAAAATGAAAAAGGGTTATTTTCCTTATTTAAAAGCTATCCAATCTGTAATTTTTCTGGTGGATTAGGGCCTAAAACAAGAGAAGGTGACTTAAAAAGTCCAGAAGGATTTTATCGCATTACACGCTCACAATTAAAACCCAATAGTAAATATTATCGCGCTTTTAATTTAGGTTTTCCTAATGAATATGACCGAGCTCATGGTTATACAGGTGCTTATTTAATGGTACATGGTGGCTGTAGGTCAATTGGCTGCTATGCTATGACTGATCGCTATATAAATGAAATCTATCGTTATGTGGAAAATGCCTTACAGAATGGCCAATATGAAATACAGGTCAATATTTATCCTTTTAAAATGACATCGGCCAATATGAATCGTCACCGGAATTCACGTTACTATATGTTTTGGCAGCAACTGCAACCCGCATATGAATATTTTACTAAAACAAATCAATTGCCGGTAATTAATATTGAACAAGGACAATATTTAGTAAACAAATTTCCTAATCGTCAATCATCGCCAGCTATAGTAGGTGAAAGATTACAGTATGCGCGTGCCCAAATGGAATAAAACAAAACTCCCCGGCTGGATTCGGTGCCAATACTCATTGCCAGTTAGAGGCTGGGTTGCAATCACTGATACGATATCAGTTGTTTGAGTATGTTGCTGAAAATCGATTTCAATATCGTTATCAAGCAACCTTGCCTTACCAAAAGGTGCTTTGCGTGTAAGCCAATGCAAATTAGTCGCGCAATAGGCCATCATGTATCGTCCATCGGAAATCAACATATTAAATACCCCCATTAGCTTTAATTGATCAGCCAGTTTGGCAATAAATCGATATACAGTTAACCAGTTAGCCGGTTTTTTAGGATATTTTTCTGAAAGTTGATTTAACATCCAACAAAATACCCACTCACTATCTGTCGCTCCAATTGGCCGATAATGCCCTACTGCTAATTTTTTATAACCTTTAAGTTGGCCGTTGTGAGCATAAGTCCAATTTTTTCCCCATAGTTCTCTGGTAAAAGGATGGGTGTTTTCTAATAAAACATCACCTCGATTTGCCTGGCGAATATGCGCAATAACTGCTTCTGACTTAATCGGATACTCTTGTACAAAGCGCGCAATTGGCGACTGATAACAAGGCTTAGGATCTTTAAATGTTCGGCATCCTCGACCTTCATAAAAAGTGATCCCCCAACCATCTTTATGTGGCCCTGTCTGGCCTCCTCGAGAGATAAGACCACTTAAACTAAAATTAATATCTGTCGGGACATTAGCATTCATACCGAGTAATTCACACATAATGCCTCCTTTATGCCAGAATGAAATTGCTAAATTCAAACATTATCATGTAAAATAAATGCCTTACCCATCCGGCAATATTGTATAGCAATACTATTTTACCATCTCTTTCTCTATTAACTGAATTAAGATATGGATCACTTTAATATGAATTTCTTGGATCCGATCGGCATAGCCAAAATGAGGTACACGGATCTCAATATCAGCGGTTCCTGCCATTTTTCCACCTTCTTTACCTGTCAGTATAATCACTTGCATTCCTTTCGCACGCGCAACCTCGATTGCCTTAATGATATTGCCAGAATTACCTGATGTGGAAAGCGCAAAGAGTATATCTCCTTCTTTACCCACAGCTTCTATATAGCGAGAAAAAACATAGTCATAGCCAAAGTCATTACCAACGCAGGAGAGATGACTAACATCGGAAATCGCAATGGCAGGATAACCTGGCCGATTTTCCCGATAACGTCCAGTTAATTCTTCGGCAAAATGCATGGCATCACAATGCGAACCACCATTGCCACAAGATATTACTTTTCCTCCCGCTTTAAAGGCATTTGCCAACATAATCGCGGCTTGCTCAATCGCTTCGATATTTTCTTTGTTATTAAGAAAATTCTTCAATGTAACCGCCGCTTCTTCTAATTCAGCACAAATAAGCTCCTGATACATCATTTTTACTCCTAATAAAATATTATTTTTTTCAACAATCCCAGTGTAACGGATTAAACTTTATGAAAGAAGTATCAAAGATACTTATCATAACTAAGTTAAGTTCAATAAATAATTTGTGAACTACATTGTAATTAACATGTAAAAATATTGATAAATAAAATTACATAGATTAAAGATAAGAAAAAACACAGATATGACCTCCGATGACTTAGTTTAATCATAATCAGGAGTACCATGATGGCTCTACTCACTTTTTTTCTATTTATTGGTTTATTCGGAATTCTTTGTTATCACAAAACGAATCTACTATTTAGTAGCCTACTTATACTTGCTTATTGTTTAGTTATGGCTAGTGCTGGTTTATGGTATTATTGGACGTTATTACTCGCAGCAGCGATATTATTCCCGCTGGTCTACTTGCCAGTTCGCCGCTCATTTATTTCTAGCAAAGCCTTACAAATTTTTCAGAAAATTATCCCCGCCATGTCAAAAACCGAGAAAGAAGCCATCGAGGCGGGCACAACTTGGTGGGAAGGCGACTTATTTCAAGGTACGCCTAACTGGGATAAATTACATAATTATCCAAAACCGCAATTAACAGCTGAAGAACAAGCCTTTCTAAATGGCCCAGTTGAAGAAGCATGCCGTATGGCTAATGACTTTCAAATTAGCCATGAACTAGCCGATCTACCCACTGAATTATGGCAACATTTAAAGCAACACCGTTTTTTCGCGATGATCATCAAAAAAGAGTATGGTGGACTGGAATTTTCTGCTTATGCTCAAGCGCTGGTATTACAAAAATTAGCTGGGGTTTCCGGTATATTAGCCATTACTGTTGGTTTACCTAACTCATTAGGCCCAGGAGAACTTTTACAACATTATGGCACAGATGAGCAAAAACAGCACTATCTCCCCAAACTAGCGCGCGGTGAAGAGATCCCCTGTTTTGCATTAACCAGTCCTGAAGCCGGTTCCGATGCTGGAGCTATTCCTGATAGCGGTGTTGTCTGTATGGGCGAATGGGAAAACCAACAGATATTAGGTATGCGTCTAAATTGGAATAAACGTTATATTACCTTAGCGCCGGTAGCTACAGTATTAGGGCTAGCCTTTAAACTTTATGATCCTGATCATTTATTGGGCGATATAGCCGATCTCGGCATTACGTGCGCTTTGATACCTACCAATATTGATGGGGTAGAAATTGGCCATCGCCATTTTCCTTTGAATATTCCTTTCCAAAATGGCCCTACACGCGGTAAAGATATTTTTGTGCCGATTGATTATATTATCGGTGGTGCCAAAATGGCCGGCCAAGGCTGGCGTATGTTAATGGAATGTCTTTCTATTGGTCGTGGTATTACGCTTCCATCTAACGCTACGGGTGGCTTAAAAAGTATTGCAATGGCAATCGGCGCATATGCCTATATCCGTCGGCAATTCAAACTACCTATTGGAAAAATGGAAGGTATTGAGGAGCCTTTAGCGCGTATCGCTGGTAATGCCTATTTAATGGATGCTGCTTCAACGTTAATTACTACAGCAATTGTATCAGGCGAAAAACCAGCCGTCCTCTCTGCGATTGTAAAATATCACTGTACTCATCGAGGCCAAAAAGCAATTATTGATGCAATGGATATTGCTGGCGGTAAAGGTATTTGTATGGGTCCGGCAAATTTCCTCGCTCGGTTTTATCAAGGGGCTCCTATTGCGATCACTGTTGAGGGCGCCAATATTTTAACACGAAGTATGATGATTTTTGGCCAAGGGGCTATTCGCTGTCATCCTTACCTTTTGCAGGAAATAGCTGCAACCCAAAATAACGATATTGTCACTTTTGATAAATTACTGTTTAGCCATTTGAGCCACACAATAAGTAACCTATTCCGCAGTTTCTACTTAGGCCTAACAAACGGCAGAACAAGCAAAGCACCAACAAAAGATAATACTCGCCGCTTCTATCAGCAATTGAATCGACAAAGTGCCAATCTTGCCTTACTGGCTGATATTTCTATGGCTGTATTAGGTGGCGGGTTAAAACGCCGTGAACGTATTTCTGCCCGTTTAGGCGATATTTTGAGTCACCTCTATTTAGCATCAGCAACATTAAAACGTTTTCAGGATGATGGCCGTCCAACAATGGATTTGCCTATTGTCGAATGGGTAATAAAAGATTGTTTGTTTCAATCAGAGAAAGCCATGCAAGCACTGCTACGTAACTTTCCGAATCGTCTAGTAGCTATGTTAATCCGTATTATCATTTTCCCATTGGGTTATCATTATTCCCCACCTAATGATCAACTTGATCATAAACTAGCAAAAATTATGATGACACCATCAGAAACACGTGATCGCATTGGTCGCGGTCAATATATGACACCCAGTGAGTCCAACCCTCATGGCATAATTAATGCCGCGTTATTAGATATTATTGCCGCTGAGCCAATCTTCGAACGCTTAGTTAGCCAAAATGCACACAAACCGCACTTTACCAATTTAGATAAACTTGCTGAGCAAGCACTTGCTGACGGTAAAATTACCCCACAAGAAGCTGACATTTTACGGAAAGCAGAAGCCAGCCGTTCAAGAACAATCAATGTTGATGAATTTGAATATGATGCCCTGGCTGTGGCTAGTGAAAAAACTGATAAACAGAAAAATAGTTCGCCGTTAAATAAAGAGCAAGCTGCTTAATCCTGGTGCTTACAGGGAGCTGTTAAGCTCCCTTATTACTAGTTATCAAACATGTTTCTAATGCCAACAACTCTGCCAATGTTTGACGCCGACGAATTAATTTTGGCTCACCATCTAAATACATTACTTCAGCAATTAGCGGGCGACTATTATAATTAGAAGACATAGAAGCACCATAAGCACCAGTATCATGAAAAACTAAATAATCGCCCACATGAATTTCAGGTAATAAACGAGGGACAACAGCGCCGTTATTTGCCTGTGTAAAAACATCACCAGATTCACATAAAGGACCAGCAACTAAGGTTTCACGTAAATTTTCATTAGTAAGATCTCGATTATCCGCTGCTAAGACAGAGATATGATGATAACAACCATACATAGCAGGACGCATAAGATCATTAAAACCACTATCAACTAGTACATAATGATTTTTGCCCATTCTTTTTATTGCCCTAACTTCAGCTAAAAGCACACCTGATTCTGCTACCAAATAACGACCAGGCTCAATTTCTAGTGTAATATGATGCCCCAAATGCGCTGAAATACGTTCACGAGCACTATTCCATAAGGCAAAATAATGGTTAATATCAATCCGCTCTTCAGCTAAATTGTATGGGATCGACAATCCGCCACCAGCAGAAATAGCTTGTATATCACAACCACTCAAGATGACCTGCTCTACCATGGCGTCACAGACTTTAGCCAGGTGACAATAATCAACCCCAGAACCAATATGCATATGTATCCCGACCAGCGTTAACTGATATTGATTAATTTTTTCAATAGCTAATGGCAGATCACTAAACCAGATACCGTGCTTACTATTTTCTCCACCCGTGTTGGTTTTTTGGTTATGTCCATGGCCAAACCCAGGATTGATACGTAACCAAATAGGATGATGCCGTTTGGCTTTTCCTAATTGAACCAGCATATCAATCGATCCGACATTAACCGGAATATCTAACTCTATTACACGCTCAAGAGTTTGCTTTTCAATCACATCCGCGGTGAACACAATTTCGGCTTGTTCACTTCCTGGACGAAAACCTGCGACTAACGCTCTTTCAATTTCGCCTAATGATACAGCATCAACTTTCACCCCCTGTTCACGCATCAAACGCAAAATATGAATATTGGAGCATGCATTTTGCGCAAAACGGATCACATCAAATGCGGTTAACTGCATAATCGCCTGTATAATAACTTCACTATCATAGATCCAGATAGGGGTTTCGAATTGAGCAGGAAGTTTAATTAATTGTTCTGCTGTCAAATATCGACTCGTTGTGGTTGCAAACGTTGTCATTAATAACCTTAATTTATTTTTTCATTTTTTATTATTATTAATAGAAAAAATGAGGATTAAAAATATCTATTTAGCTATAGTTTATTCATATTGGATATAGATAACTGCAGCGAGTTATATAAATGAAAACTTTTTCCTGGCGTCATATAGAAATTTTTCGCGCGGTCATGACCACCAAAAACTTAACCGATGCAGCCCAATTACTTAGAACATCTCAGCCCACAGTCAGCCGTGAAATCAGTCGTCTAGAAAATCTGTTACGATTTAAATTATTTGATAGGGTCAAAGGGCGGCTATTGCCAACTGCTCAGGGGTTAAGGTTATTCGCAGAAGTCGAACGTTCTTATTATGGATTAGAAAGGATCTATAATATGGCGGAAAATATCAGACAATTTTGAGATAGTAAACTTTCAATTGCCTGTTTACCGGTATTTAGTCAGTCGCTATTACCTAAAGTCTGTAAACGGTTGCTGCTCAATTACCCTGAAGTTAACTTCACCATTACCTCTCAAGAGTCACCTATATTAGAGGAATGGCTTTCAGCGCAACATTACGATATCGGTTTGACAGAAAATCAACAGATACCCACCGGTACCTATGGCGATATTTTAATTAGCCTAAATGAAGTCGTTGTTTTACCTCGTATGCACCCACTAAGTAAAAAAAAATATTTAACGGCTAAAGACTTTAATAATGTTGCTTTTATTAGTCTCTCAATTACCGATAGTTATCGCCAAGCAATTGATACATTTTTTGCTGAACAACATATTAGCCGGCGAATGATTATGGAAGTACATAATGCTGCCTCTGTTTGTGCTATGGTCAGGGAAGGATTAGGTATTTCAATCGTCAATCCATTTACCGTTATTGATTTTCTACAACATGATCCTGATAGCCTTTGTATCAGACCTTTTATTAAACCAATTCCTTTCACTGTCAATTTAATTAAGCCAATACATCGCCCTTCTTCTGAACTTACTGAAAGATTTATTCAATGCCTAAAAATGACTATTAAAGAATTTGAAACACAGTTACTTAAAGCCTTTCATGATTGATTATTTTTAAACTGATCCATCAACCAATTTAAGTTTAAAAAATTGAATACTAATTCTTAATATTATTGAGTTATTTTTATAAATAAAATATTGATAATTAAAAATAATTAGATTATTTTTTGATTAATTAATAATATGCCATGCTAATTGTATAGGATCATCTCGTCAGTTAACTGTTTTATTGATTAATTGTCGATCCACAGTAATACTATTTTGTATATGGGCGAAATTTGCCAAGCAGCGACTAAAATACTCTTTGCTGGTGAAATTGTATTGTTACCCTGTTTGAATACGCATATATACAATAACTTACTGTCAAGCGTGTTATTTTTCTTTCGGTTTTTACCATTTGCTATGAGTGATTAAACATTCATTCAGTATTAAGGAAAACATTATGAAAGTTGGCTCCATCATCACTATGGCTGTGCTTTTTACTTTCAGCACATTAGTTCAAGCGACAAATTTAAAAATGTCAGTCTATAACCCCGGTGAAAAAAGTATTTTCCCCGTCTCTTCTGAAATTATTAGTGGCGAGCATGAAATAATTCTTATTGATGCCCAATTTCAAAAAAATGATGCGGAAGAATTAGTTAATGGTATAAAAAAACTAAATAAAAAACTAACAACAATTTATATTAGTCATTCTGATCCCGATTATTATTTTGGACTAGAGGTTATTACTAAAGCTTTTCCTAATGCAAAAGTATTAGCAACAGCCGAGACGGTTAAAGCGATAAAGGCGACAAAAGAGGGTAAACAGGCCTATTGGGGGCCTATATTGAAACAACAAGCACCTAACAAAATCATTATTCCTGAGGTGTTGCAAGGTAATACATTAACGGTTAATGGTGAAAAAATTAAAATTCAGGGACTAAAAAGTGCTGCACCTGATCGTACTTTTGTTTGGATCCCTAAACTTAAAGCTATTGTTGGCGGTGTTCTTGTCTCTGACAATATTCATGTCTGGACAGCTGACACTCAGAGCAAAGCATCTCGCCAACACTGGCTACAAGCGTTAGAAAGTATTAAACAACTTAAGCCAAAAGTCGTTATTCCGGGGCATTACCTTGAACCTTCGGCAAAAGATATTACCAGCGTTACTTTTACAGAAAACTATATAAAAAAACTAGAAAAAGTTTTAGCAAAAAGTAAAAATTCAACTGAAGTCATTGACATTATGCAGCAAGCTTACCCAAATTTAAAAGAGCCTGCTAGTCTCGAATTGAGCGCCAAAGTATTGAAGGGTGAAATGAAATGGCCACAATAATTTCGCGAGGAAAAAATGTCATCAATAACCTTACATTATATTTTTGATCCTTTCTGTGGTTGGTGTTATGGTGCGTCTCCATTGATAGAAATTGCAGCTAGTCAGCCAAATATTAAACTACAACTACATGGTGGTGGTATGCTGACAGGTTATAACCGAGTAAAGATTGACGATCAATGGCGTCAATTTTTGTTAGATACTGATAAGCAGATTGCCAGTATAACTGGACAAACATTTGGTGATAATTATCACCAAATGTTACAACAAAATAATGTAATACTAGATTCGTTACCACCGATAACAGCAATTATTACCGCTGATGAATTAGCAAATAAAGGTTTAACAATGTTAAAGGCCATCCAAACAGCGCATTATATTGATGGGCTTCAGGTCAGTGATGAGAACACTTTGTTGCAATTAGCACAACAGATTGGACTAGACAAACCGCTGTTTCAACAAACTTTTGCCATCAATAAAGATGAACCAACTAACAAACATATCCAATCTAGTCGTACCTTATTACATAAAGTTGCTCGTTCCGGTTTTCCGACCCTAATTGCTCAACATAATGAAAATCTGATGGTAATAAATTTAGATAGATATTTTTCTCAACCCCAACTATGGCAAAAATATCTACAAAATTTATCAGCAGCTTCTTTATCATAAAATTTATTTATGCCTTTCCATGGATTGAAAGGGGTAAACAGTTATTTAGTTAGTGTAAGAATAAATTTAAACTTATTAAAAAGACATCTCTAATAATTTAACGCAGCTGCTTATTATAAAGTTAAGCTGCGTTTTGAGATTATTTATTTACAATTATCAGTTAATTTAACCATTGCTGCTTTAGTAATATCACGATTAATAGAAGCAAATACAATCATACCTTTTGCATTTTCGTTATTTTTTAGCACTTTATTATGTAAGTTCTCATCAATGGTATCAACTTTGAATTCTCTTGAACCTAAAAAAGCCTTGAAACAATATTTAGACAGATCAAGCTCTTTTTCCGACAAATTAGCAACCATTACCTCGAATCTTTTTGTATAATAGGATTTCTTCGCTGTAGAAATACTACCGGCTTCTTTTTGAGAGGCAAATACCGTAACACCATTTGGCACAGTTGCCATAATTGAAAATGAACAACAGATAAGAAAAGATAATAGCAAACTTGCTTTTTTCATTTGAACTTTCCTCATATTTTATCTAGTGAGTTAAAAGTACATAAAATTAATAAAGTCTTTTTTCATTAATAATACCAGTCTAAGTGTAACAGAGTTACCCTATAGCCCCAAATATCAACATACTAACTTGTTAAAGAATATTTTTTATGAGCCAATCCTCTTTAAAATATTTAATCAACATGAGACTAATACCTGCACTGGCTAATGCGGGACCAAAAGCAATTTTATCTGGTTTATATCGTATTTTGACCCATAAAAAAACATAATTAAGTAAGCCTAGACAAGCAGATAATAACATTAGATAAGGTAAAATATATATGCCTAACCAAGCACCATAAGCCGCAACAAGTTTAATATCTCCTTGTGCTAATCCTCGACGTTTAATAGCCAATTTAAAAAAACCATAAATAAACCAAAATATTAAATAACCAATCAAGGCACCATAAATAGCTAGTAACAGTTGCTCACTAGATTGCATAGCATGAAAAAGTAATGCTAATACAAGTAAGGGATAGACTAATAAATCTGGTAAATAGCCTGTCTGATGATCAATAAAAGCCAGTAATACGCTAAACCAGACGAAAAAAAGTAAAATCATCATATGGCTAAGGTCGGTAAGTAACAAGAATATGATAGTGAAAGGAATAAAAAGAGTAATAAAAAGGAGACATCTACTGGGTGAGCCATTAAATCTATAATTAAATAGATGAAATGGTAAATAACTAATTAATAATTGGCTTAAAGGGAATAAAATAATTGTTATAATAAACGCTTGTATCAGTTGCCAATACGAAAAAGTGGTGAGCCACGTTGCCATCTTCAAATTCCTTTTTGAAAAATCCTCATTATTCTCTCAGCATCCATTTCCAACATGCATAAATAAAAAACAATGCTTAACAACAGTTCTACAATAGATATTAACAATAATCTGCTTGTAAGCGATTTTTTGCGAATTATTACGCAAAATAAAAAGGGAAAATCAATAGCTAGCGAGACAACTTGCTAGTTTATTTTCCCATCTCTATTATAGGCACAATATTTTGCTAGCATTCAGTTTATAAGGAAGCATGGTTATGCGTGTTCCTCGGATCTATCATCCTGAAGCATTAGAATCAGGCGCAATAATACGATTAAGTGATAATGCCACTAACCACGTTAGTCGAGTTCTACGTATGAGTGTAGGACAAAATATTGAGTTATTTGACGGTAGTAATTCTATTTTCGTGGCGCAAATACTCGAGGCTAATAAAAAATCAGTTATAGTGCAGCTCGGGCTGGCGACAATTGCAAACAGAGAATCCCCTTTAGATCTCCATCTTGGACAAGTTATTTCTCGCGGGGAAAAAATGGAATTCACTATTCAAAAATCAGTAGAGCTTGGCGTCAATACCATTACTCCACTACTTTCTGCACGCTGTAATGTTAAACTGGATCCCGGGCGACTGAGTAAAAAGCAACAACAATGGCAGAATATTGCTATTTCTGCTTGCGAACAATGTGGACGTAACAAGATCCCCTTAATTCGTTCAGTCATGCCTCTTGAAGCTTGGTGCATGGAAAAAGATGATGCATTAAAAATTAATCTCCATCCTAAAGCCCAATCAAGTATTAATACACTGCCTGCATCTGTAAATAAAGTCCGCTTACTCATTGGCCCAGAAGGCGGACTTTCACCAGAAGAAATCATAATGACAACTAATTACCAATTTACTAATATCCTACTTGGACCTCGGATATTAAGAACAGAAACCACTGCGTTAACTGCAATCACAGCATTACAAGTTCGTTTCGGCGATCTTGGTTAAGGAGACAAAATGATCAAATTAGGTATTGTGATGGATCCCATTTCAACCATAAAAATTAAAAAAGATAGTAGTTTCGCTATGCTATTAGAAGCACAACGCCGTGGCTATGAAATTCACTATCTAGAAATGGGCGATCTCTATTTATTACAAGGCGAAGCATACGGGCATACTAAGCAACTGATCAATATTAAACAAGATACTATGCAATGGTATGAATTTGGTGCTGAGCAAGATATTGCGCTGAAAAATCTTGATGTGATTTTAATGCGAAAGGATCCTCCATTTGATACTGAATATATTTACGCCACTTATATCCTTGAAAGAGCAGAACAAGCAGGTAGTTTAATTGTCAATAAACCTCAAAGCCTACGGGATTGTAACGAAAAACTATTTACTGCCTGGTTTGCTAAGTTAACGCCTGATACATTAGTAACCCGAAATAATAAAAAACTACGTGAATTTCATCAAAAACATGGTGATGTCATCTTTAAACCCCTGGATGGAATGGGTGGCGCGTCTATTTTCCGGCTAACAAAAGATGATCCTAATGTCAGCGTCATTATCGAAACATTAACCCAACATGGTCAGCGTTTCTGTATGGCGCAAGATTACTTACCTGCTATCAAAGAAGGTGATAAACGTGTGTTGGTTGTCGATGGTGAACCGGTTCCTTATTGCTTAGCCCGTATTCCAGCTCAAGGTGAAACGCGAGGAAATCTAGCTGCTGGAGGATCTGGGGAAGCGAGGCCATTGACAGGAAGTGATTGGAAAATTGCTAGAACAGTCGCGCCTATATTAAAAGAAAAAGGGTTAATTTTCGTTGGCTTAGATATTATTGGTGATCGCTTAACCGAAATTAATGTTACCAGTCCTACCTGTATACGTGAAATTGAAGCCGCATTTTCGGATATATCAATTACGGGTATGTTATTTGATGCAATAGAAAAACGACTAACTGCAAAACAGCAAATTAACAAATAGCTAACATTATGGTTAACTGAATAATAAAATAGGATACTATAAATGTTTTCTACTGTTATAAAATACGAATATCGTAAAGTCTACCTACGATAGAATTTACACAACCTAGTGTGTTTGATTAATTATTTTTTACCGCTTAATTCAGGTATATTTTATTGATAATTCAGGAAAATAAGTTTAATGATATGAATTTACAAAACCACTTTCTCATCGCCATGCCAACGTTATTAGATCCGTTTTTTCAAAAGTCGGTGGTTTATATCTGTGAGCATAATGAAAAAGGTGCTATGGGTTTGGTGATCAATAGACCAATCGAACAAATTTCAATCAACAGCATATTAAAAAATTTAAACATCAAAACAACAGAATACGATCATATAACTGAATTAAGTCAACCGGTTTTTTCTGGTGGCCCGATTGCAGAAGCGCATGGTTTTATTCTACATTCGCCACAAAACGGTTTTCATTCTACCTTAAAGCTTTCTGATGAAATTATGATCACCACTTCAAAAGATATTCTCGAAACTTTAGGCACCACCAAACAACCAGAAAAAACACTTATCGCCTTAGGATATTCAAGCTGGGAACAAGGGCAACTGGAAAAAGAGATGATGGAAAATAATTGGCTAACCGCTAAAGCTGATAGCAATATCATTTTTCACACACCTATTGCTGAACGCTGGCGTGAAGCCGCTGCTCTGATTGGGATTGATATTTTTAATATTTCAAATCAAGCAGGTCATGCATAATGGCAAATAGAACAATTATCGCTTTTGATTTCGGTACACTGAGTATTGGCATCGCCATCGGGCAGGAAATTACAGCAACTGCCCGTCCTTTAACAGCAATAAAAGCCAAAGACGGTAAGCCCAACTGGTTAGAAATTGAAAAAATATTACAAGAATGGCAACCTGAACTAGCTATTGTTGGACTTCCTCTCAATATGGACGGAACAGAGCAGCCAATGAGCAATCAAGCCCGTAAATTTGCTAACCGTTTGCATGGGCGCTTTGGTATTCAAGTTACATTACATGATGAACGCCTAACAACGATAGAAGCGCGAGCACAACTCTTTAATCAGGGTGGTTATCGGGCTTTAAATAAAAGCAAGATTGATTCCATTTCTGCTGTCATCATTTTAGAAAGTTGGTTTGAACAACATGCTTAGTCAGCATAATTATAATAAACTGTTACTCATAGCCACGATAATGAAGTTATGCTGTTATCCTATTTTATTTAGCATCTAAATTTTTATGAATACAATCCAACAAAATCTGGTTAATGTCAAAAATCGCATCATTCAAGCAGCTAATAAATATCATCGCTCGCCAGAAGATATTACTCTGCTTGCCGTCAGTAAAACTAAATCATGTGAGGCAATTCAAGACGCTATCGATGCGGGTCAATACCAGTTTGGCGAAAATTATTTGCAAGAAGGGATAGAAAAAATCACCTATTTTAGTCACAAACAGGATTTAATATGGCACTTTATCGGCGCGCTACAATCCAATAAAAGCCGATTGGTAGCTGAGCATTTCGATTGGTGTCATACTATTGATAGATTAAAAATAGCACAACGATTAAATAATCAGCGTCCGGCAAATAAAGCGCCATTAAACGTACTGATCCAAATTAATATCAGTGATGAAATAAGTAAATCAGGTATTGCACCAGCAGAATTAGATAAATTAGCGGCTGAAATTGTATTACTACCAAACTTAAAATTACGTGGTTTAATGGCAATCCCAGCCCCAAATAATGAACTGAGCCAACAAACGTCAATTTTTCGCAGTATGGAAAATTTATTTAATCAATTAAAAAAACAATATCCAGATATTGATACTCTTTCCATGGGTATGACCGCTGATCTTGATATTGCTATTGCTTGTGGTTCAACATTAGTCAGAATTGGCACAGCTATTTTTGGTTCCCGATAATGAATTAATTTGAAAATCAATGCGATCAATAAAAGGAGCAATATAATGCAACAGCGAAAAATTACCTTTATAGGCGCTGGGAATATGGCTCATGCGATTATCGCAGGATTAATATCTGCTGGTTATCCGGAAAATTACATTACAGCATGTTCCCCCACAGCAACAAATCGCGAACTACTGGTAAAAAAATATGGTATAAATGGAAAAAGCGATAACAGCGAAGCAAGCAAACAGGCAGATGTTATTATTCTTGCTGTTAAGCCCCAGATAATGGAAACCGTTTGTCAACCTCTAAAAGAACAGGTTAATTTTGCCAATAAATTGGTTTTGACAATTGCCGCGGGAATTCCGGCGAAACGTTATCAACAGTATCTCGCGCCTAATATAAATTTGGTGCGTGTTATGCCCAACACACCGTCTCTGGTTGGTCAAGGTGTTAGTGGTTTGTATGCCATGGATTGTGTATCAGAGGATGATAAAACCTTTGCTACAGAACTAATGGCAAGTGTTGGTAAAGTTTTCTGGCTGAATAACCAAGCCGCTATTAATGATATTATTGCCGTAACTGGTAGTGCACCCGCTTACTTTTTCCTATTTATGGAATCAATGCAACAGGAGGCTGAACGACTTGGTTTTGATAGTAAAACAGCAAAAGAGCTGGTTTTATATACCGCCCAAGGTTCTATTGCCCTAGCAGCAAGTAAATCAGATCTCTCTTTTGCGACATTAAGAGAACAAGTAACCTCTAAGGGCGGGACAACAGCTAAAGCCTTAGAGCAGTTTTATCAAGCTAATTTACCTCAGATTGTTACCAATGCCATGCGTGCTGCAATCTGCCGCGCTGAAGAAATGGAAAAACAATATTGATCTTTTAGGATAATTAAATGCAATTTTTAACTTTTATCGTACCAACCATTATTCAACTATACATTATTATTTTATTGCTACGCGTTTGGATGCAATGGGTTAGAGCGGATTTCTACAATCCCTTTTCCCAATTTGTGGTCAAAGTCACTCAACCGATCGTAGGACCATTGCGTCGTTTTATTCCAGCCATTGGTGCGATTGATACAGCAACTTTATTAGTCGCCTATATTCTTACCGTGGCCAATATTCTTTTTGTCATGTGGGCAACAAATACGCTCGCTTTAATCAGCATAACGTTACTACCTCTTAGCTTTATCCAATTATTAACCTATGCCGGCAAGTTAGTTTTTTGGCTGATCTTAATTCGAGCTATTCTTAGTTGGATAAGCCAGGGCCGTAATCCTATTGATTATATGCTTATGCAATTAACCGAACCTTTGATGTCACCTATTCGTCGGATTATTCCTGCCATGGGTGGATTGGATTTCTCAGCCATGATAGTGATGCTGATCTTGATTGCTTTAAATTATCTGCGGTTGGATATTCTGTTATTTATTGATCCGACTATTACCAGCATACTTTTTCAGTTGGCTATTTGATGTAAAGGTAAACAAACTTCATGCAAAAAGTGGTATTAGCAACGGGTAATGCCGGCAAGGTAAGTGAATTTTCTGACCTATTAAAAGAGTGTAACTTAAATATTATTGCTCAAACTGAGTTAGCTATCAGTCCGATCGCGGAAACAGGATTAACTTTTATTGAAAATGCGATATTAAAAGCACGTCACGCAGCAAAAGTCTCTGGTTTAGCGGCCATTGCCGATGATTCAGGCCTTTCGGTTAAGGCGCTAAAAGGTGCGCCCGGTATCTATTCAGCACGCTTTGCGGGTGAAAATGCTTCTGACGAAGATAATTTATATAAACTATTATCCCTCATGAAAGATATCCCGGATAACCAACGCCAAGCTCAATTCAATTGTGTCCTGGTTTATCTCCGCCATGTTGCCGATCCCACACCGATTATATGTCACGGTATATGGCAAGGTGTGTTAACCCATGAACCTAAAGGTAGCAACGGTTTTGGTTATGATCCTATTTTTTATGACACCAAACTAAAACTTACCGCAGCTCAATTAACCAAAGCGCAAAAAAATGCACTCTCTCATCGTGGGCAAGCATTAAGGATGTTATTAGGATCTTTAACTAATGCTTAAATTACCTCCAATGAGTCTGTATGTTCATATCCCTTGGTGTGTACAAAAATGCCCTTATTGTGATTTTAATTCACATACACTAAAAGGTGAGCTACCCCAACAAGAATATGTCACACATCTTCTAACCGATCTCCAGGCTGACCTGGCATTAATAAATGGTCGCCAAGTTAATAGTATCTTTATTGGTGGAGGTACGCCAAGTCTGCTCGACGCTAAGGCGATGCAATCTTTGCTTGATGGTATACGGCAAAGATTATCCTTGGCTTCCGATGCCGAAATCACCATGGAGGCTAATCCTGGCACCGTTGAGGCGGATCGTTTTAGCCAATATCAACAAGCTGGCATTAATCGGATTTCGATTGGCGTACAAAGTTTTGCTGCCGATAAACTCACTAAACTAGGCAGAATACATGGCCCCGAAGAAGCCATCCAAGCCGCTTCTCTGGCAGCAGCATTAAATTTACGTAGTTTTAATCTTGATCTGATGCATGGCTTACCTGATCAGACACTGGAACAAGCACTTTCTGATCTACGCCAAGCAATTGACTTATCTCCGCCCCATATTTCTTGGTATCAATTAACGATTGAGCCTAATACCCATTTTGGCTCTTGCCCACCGATACTCCCTAATGATGATGCACTATGGAAGATTTTTTCTCAAGGGCATCAGTTACTTAATAAAGCCGGATATCAACAATATGAAATATCGGGTTATGCCAAGCCAGGATATCAGTGTCAGCACAATTTAAATTATTGGCGTTTTGGCGATTATCTAGGTATTGGCTGCGGCGCACACGGAAAAATCTCTTTTGCTGATGGTCGTATTTTGCGAACAATGAAAACAAAACATCCCCGTGGCTATATGACGGGTCACTATCTCTATCAACAACAAGAGGTAAACCAATCAGATAGGCCTTTTGAATTCTTTATGAATCGCTTTCGCTTGCTTGAGGCGGTAGCAAGACAGGATTTTGTTGATTACACCGGTTTAGCGGAAAGTGTTATTCGTCAACAACTTGATAACGCTTTGAAACAAGGTTATATCACACAAACAAAATCGCACTGGCAGATCACCGAGCAGGGTAAGTTATTTCTTAACTCTTTGTTAACGCTATTTCTATAAAGTCATTTACATCCCATTTAGCATTGGGATGTAAATGATGGCATATTATTCTACTTTTCTGAGCAGTTATACCCTTTTATCTACTATAGTATTCCTACTCTTACCATCGGTATTATTAATACCAGGTTGAGTGATACCAAATAATTTACCCAATGTCGTATCACCAATAACCTGTTTATGGAGTGCTTGTACAGTTTCCTTGCTAATTAGAGGACTTTTATTTTCAATTAGAAACTTAATAGGATCATACATGCCATCCGGCCACTCAATGGAATTACCCTTAGTCAGTAGTTGAATAAAAATATCCAAATGAGGAGGTACCGCATACAGTAGCATGGTATTTTGTCCTGTACGATTATTACCTTGTACACACAATTCTCTCAAATTGCGATAATTACCACTTTGCAATGCGTTTTTTAAAAGAGCTCCCCTAAATTCACCGTGTAAATTGTCTCTATTAGAAAATTCTAAACTCCCCTCTTTGAAGTGAGCAATAAATTTCGCTGAATCAGCACCTTCTTCGATTGTACAAAAATTTTCATGGCCATACTTAGGGTTGTCTAAGTTTTTTCCAAGCTGCTCGCGTATTATTTCATCATCACTCATACATTGGATACTTACCCTAATATGATCATCAGTACTTTCATGACCAATACCAAAAATATCAGGGTTATCAGATATATATTGGCGAAACGCCATACCTGTAGCCGCTGCACAAAAAACACCATAAGAAGTGTTTGCACTATCAACTACATTATTGGCTTGATATATTGTATGCTCTGCAATTTGTAATCGATAATCCCATTCAACATATTTATTAGGTGGATCAGCGTCAATGGTAAAATCTTTTTGGTGTTCAGGATTGGCTAACTGACGCAACTGTTCAAATTTCTGTAATCGCTCATTTAGTGAAGTATCATCGGATGATGGATGATAAATTTGAAATAATTTCTCTAAGGCCTGCGACTTCATTTCATCTTGAAAAAAATGGTTAACCCGCTCCAATAACCCCGCATTTTGTCTTATAAATTGACGATGTTCTATCTCTGTTTTAGCTGAGCAAAAGCTATCATAAGAGGTATCTGCCTGATCAGCGATAGTATTGGATTGATATATATTGTGTTGTCCAATCTTGAATTGAAAACTCCATAGTCTAGCTTCGTTAGGTGGATTAACCTCAACAGTAAACTTTGTTTGTTGTTCTGGTTTGGCTAAATCAATCAATCGTTCAAATTTCTCTAGTTGCTTATTTGGTGATGCATCATGGCGTGCTGGCTGATTAATTTGATCAAACAATGCCTCTATTGCTTGCCGCTTCACACCACCTTGAAAAAAATCTTTAATCCGATCCCATAATCCCATATATTGTGCTTCAGCCAATGTTTCTGCATTCATAACACGATTAAGTCGACTTTCATTGAAGTTATAATTGTGGTTATGACCTAGGTTCAATATGGTAGACATGAATTGTGCTCCTATCAAAGCCAAACTTTTTAGTCATTTATTTTCTATAACAGGCTTATCAGTTAAGTTTCATACTTAGTACTGTCTTTTTTATTGACATTAGCCACTAACAAAAACAGTCTATTTAACGATAAGTGTTATTATATTTAATAAATTATTTCATTTAATAGAATAGAGATATCAGGGTATAGCCTGATTTTTATCAAATAGTTAATATTTCATGGAGTAATAAACAAGCTCGTAGATTTTAATTTTTTCTCATTAAAAAACTTCACTGAAATCTAGCAAGAAAAATGTCAGAAAATTTAACCTGACTAATACCTGCAACAATAACAGGTAATAATCAGATTAAATTTTATTGATTAAAATAAATTGCGATTAAATTAAGCACTCAATTTAGTCATACCCGATTAAATTGTACGGTTAAAATAGATGATAGTTTAAAAAACTATTTCAACTTATTTAATAGATCAATACGCAGCTGTTCCATGTGGGTAATTTTGCGACAAACCTGTTGGCCAAACTGGCGAAAATTATCTTCTTGCTTTTTCCATTCCAATTCTAAATCCTGCTGTAATCCGCTTAACCCACCGAGCAAATTTTGCAGCGACTGGTTGGTATCACTACCGGTTAATAATTGTCTACGCCCCATTTCATTAATACTATCTTGCAATATTCCACCTAAACTTTCATTAAGTAAAATACGGCTGTCTGCTTCAATTGTTTTTAATCTCTGATGATGAAAGATCAAGCTATCAGCGCGTTGTTCAATAACCTTATCAATCTGTTTATCCAAATTCTGTTTTAACACATTTAAGCGATTTCTCACTTGACTGTCCTGACCCATCAACCGAACCACCAGCTTATCGAGTATTTGCTTAGCTTCCGCTAATTTCTGCTCTGTATGCTGTTTTATCCACGGCAACTCTTTACGCACCTCTGTTTGATAATTAATAGCTTGCACTCTCTGCAGCGCGGTTAATGGCATTACTTTATTATTAAATCTAACTTCACCATCAGGTGTGATCTGTAAATTGCCACTGGTGCCTTTCACTTGTATATGTTGTTTGGTAATAATAATGTCATCTTTAAGATTCGTAGAACATTGATGTCCTTCAGCCACAGCAAAAGTTGCCATCAGTAATGTACAAACAATTAGTAAAATACGTAACATATCTTCTCCTGTAACCTGCTGCTTTATATTGCCATTTGTTAAAAAACGGAGCGACCTATCCGTTGAGATAATAATTCTAAGGCAGCGCAACCTGCCAAAGAGTTCCCTGATTTATTTAATTCAGGTGACCATACCGCTACAGTAAAAGCATTAGGCACAACACAAATGATACCGCCACCAACACCTGATTTACCCGGCATACCGATACGAAAAGCAAATTCACCAGAGCCATCATACATACCACAAGTCATCATAAGGGCGTTAATTTGTCGAGCTTGGATTGGTGTGATGATCTGCTCCTTATTTAATAATCGTCCATTATTGGCTAAATAATTAAAACATTGGGCTAATTCCACACAATTCATGCTTAGTGAACAATAATGAAAATAAGTTTCTAATACTGCTAAAACATCACTCTTAAAATTACCAAAAGATTTCATTAAATAGGCAATTGCTGCATTGCGACTCGCATGCTCCATTTCCGAGCGCGCCACTTGGTTATCATAACCAATATCCATTTGACCGGTAAGTGAGCGAACAAATTCTAACATTCGTTGCTTAGGGGTGCTGAATCGAAACTGCAACATATCAGTGATGATAATAGCCCCGGCATTAATAAAAGGATTCCTTGGTATGCCCTTTTCCATTTCTAACTGTACCAATGAATTAAAAGGTAGTCCTGACGGTTCCTTACCAACCCGACACCAAATTTCATCTTCGCGGTAGCGAGTCATAGCTAAGGTAAGGCCAAGGACTTTAGAAATTGACTGAATAGAAAAACGCTCATATGCATCACCGGCCGAAAATATCTCTCCTTCGACAGTACAAACAGCCATAGCCAAATGGTGATTCGGTACTTCTGCTAACGCTGGGATATAATTTGCTACTTTTCCTTGTCCGATCAAAGCACGGACCTGCTGTAAAATATCTATGAGTAAGGTATTAGAAAGTGTTGTGTTTAAAGTTTTCATGTCTTAATACTATCCGATATTATTTTTATTTCCTATAAATTACCATGATAAAAATATAATCTATTTATCAGGTTAACTTTTATCTATTTTCTCTTGATGCTTAAATTTCACCCAATTGATGATTAAAAAATTTAATTAATTCCAAAACTCATAATTATCAAGTGCCTATTATACGGCAAAATATCACCTAGTTAAGTTAAAGAGCAAAAGCTTCTATCATTAATTATAATTTAAAAACATAATAAAATTTTAACTTATAATGCAAAACATAACCACCTATTATTAAACATCAGAAAAATTAATTAATAATTTTAACGAATTCCATGTAAAAATAGATAGTTAATTAAATACTAACTGAATATTTTTTTAGCCTATATTATAAGCATGCTAAATTTAACCATTTGAAAATATATTAATATTTTTTATATATGTATAATGGATAGAATGGCAGACATCATTTTGATTGATTCAAAGTTTTAAAAAATATATTGTTGTAATAAAGACAATATTTATTACTTAAAATAAAGAGACTAAAATAGTTATTTATTTTTTTATTCAATGAGTTAATATAAATCTAATTTTATCATCATTTATTATGATGAATTAAAAAATAAGATAGCGTAATATTTGCCAACTTTGTAATGAACCATCTGTAATTTAAAGTTATAAAAATACATTTAAAATTGCTAAATATTTCATTTGCTTTTTCTTTAATTGATACTAAGCAAAAAATAAATAACTGCTAATCTTTAAAAATATAGTTTTATAGTGAAATAATCTATTGATAAACTTATCTACACCAAAAAAGTAATCGTTAGATGTGGATTAAATAATCCCTTATATTTATTCTTCGGTTAGACAAATTAAAGATGCCAAAGACACTTAGTAACAATAATCTGTCTAATAATATTTTAAACAGATTAATCCCACCAAATATCAAATAATTCCGATGTAACCACCTTTTTCATACCTTGATTTTTTAACCACTCTTCGACTAATTTACGATGCTCTTCTGTACATTTGCCAGTTTTTTCCATACAGATTAATCCTTCCCAATCTAAATAACCACTGGCGTCCATCGCTAAACCATTAGGCTGAATAAGCTCTATAATAAAGGTATCAACCATACTATCAATCTTATCAACCGGTGTTTTAGCAGGAAAAGACCATTTTACTGAGAAACCGACCTCCTGAAATTCGTCTATATGTAGTTTTTTACGTAAACGACGGCTACGTTGCTTAGACATTATTTTATCCTCTCAAACATAAGATCAAATACACCATGACCTAATTGTTGGCCACGCTTTTCAAATTTAGTCACTGGTCGCGAAGCGGGGCGCTCAACATAATCGCCTGCAACTGACAAATTTCGATAATTACTGATTTCGCGCATTACATTTAACATATGCTCGGCATAAGGCTGCCAGTCGGTTGCCATATGAAATATACCGCCTAACTCTAATTTATGTAAAACAAGCTCAGCAAAAGGTTGCTGCACAATTCGACGCTTATTATGCCTTACTTTGTGCCAGGGATCCGGGAAAAAAAGTTGCACCATATTTAACGAATCATCTGGTAACATTTTCTCCAATACTTCAATTGCGTCATGACACATCACGCGTAAATTACTCAAGTTGGCTTCATTGGCGGCTGCCAAACAAGCCCCAATTCCCGGGGCATGGACTTCAATGCCCAAAAAATTTTTAGCCGGATTTTGTTCTGCCATGGTAACTAATGATGCTCCCATACCAAAACCAATTTCCAGGATCACCGGCGCATTATTGCCAAATAGCGAATTAAATAATAGAGGCTGGCCAGTAAAGTCTACCCCCATCTTAGGCCATAACATTTGCAGCGCATTTTCCTGACGGGGAGTTAATCTTCCCTGACGACGAACAAAGCTACGAACACGACGCATTACTTTGCCCTCGTCATTCACTTCTGGAGTAATAACATTTTTCATCATAATTATTGAGATTATTTCTACCAATTAATACTATTCATAATAGAGACAATTATATTACGAGTAGTTGAATAAGAAAATGGCTGGTATAAGCATTACTTGATTGACGGAATAAAAGCCCTCGTCAAAGCTAATATCTGACTAAAAAGTAAAAAATATATATTCCTAACAAAAACGGCTATCGATGATAACACTACTCATATCAAAACCTAATTTTTATCAAAACTATTTAGGGTAAAGACTTTTTATATGGATACACTGCAATTTTCTCATTCTGTACTTAACTGGTATCATCGTTATGGGCGCAAAACGCTTCCCTGGCAACGAGAAAAATCACCCTATCATGTCTGGTTATCTGAGGTCATGTTGCAGCAAACACAAGTTGCTACCGTTATCCCTTATTTTGAGAAATTTATTAACCATTTCCCTGACATCACCTGTTTAGCTAATGCCTCACTAGATGAAATATTGCACCTCTGGACTGGCCTCGGTTACTATGCCAGAGCGCGCAATTTGTATAAAGCAGCACAACAAATTGTGGCAAAATATAATGGCAATTTCCCTAATAAATTTGAACAGGTTATTTCGCTGCCAGGTATCGGACGCTCTACCGCAGGCGCTATTTTATCGTTATCACAAAATCAACATTTCCCAATCTTGGATGGTAACGTAAAACGCGTGCTTACACGTTACTATGGCATTGCAGGTTGGCCCGGTAAAAAAGAAGTTGAAAACCAATTGTGGGCTCTCAGTACCCAGGTAACCCCAGCTAATGATGCGCAATATTTTAATCAGGCGATGATGGATCTCGGTGCTATGATCTGTAGTCGCAGTAAACCAAAATGCGAACTTTGCCCGTTACAAAAAGGTTGCCATGCTTTTATAAACCATAGCTGGCAAAATTTTCCTGCCAAAAAACCTAAACAACAAATTGCCGCCAAAAGTAGCTGGTTTTTGATCCTACAACATGACAACTCAATTTGGTTAGAAAAGCGCCCTCCTGCTGGTATTTGGGGAGGCTTATTTATTTTTCCACAATTTGATACGCTTAATGCACTAAATGAGTGGCTTGAGAATTCGGGTATTGTATATGACAAAATAGAACAACTCATTCCATTTCGTCATACCTTTAGCCATTTTCATTTAGATGTTATCCCCATTTATGTCACTATTAATCAATTCTCCGCTTGCATGGATGAAACGCAAGGACTTTGGTATAACTTACAGCAAGATATAAAAATTGGCTTAGCCGCACCGGTTGAAAACTTACTTAACCAATTTAGAAATTAACTTTGCCGTTTTGAGGATCACTTAATGAGTAGAACTATTTTTTGTACTTTTTTACAACGTGAAGCGGAAGGTTTAGATTTTCAGCTTTATCCTGGGGAAATAGGTAAACGGATTTTTAATCAAATATCTAAGGAAGCCTGGGGGCAATGGATGAGCAAACAGACCATGCTGATCAATGAAAAAAAGCTTAGCACGATGAATCCTGAAGATAGAAAATTACTAGAGCAAGAGATGGTAAAATTTTTATTTGAAGAGCAAGACATTCATATCGAAGGCTATACCCCACCTGAAAAATAATGGTCAACCCATCAGAATCTTGACCATTCTGATGGCTTTTTATCTGACAAACTGTGAATGATATGTGATATGAAAAAGCTGCTGCTCCCTCTCATTATTGCCCAACTTTTGCTGGCTTGCTCCAGTAAAAAAGAAGTCTCATTTCATCCTGAATACATCAAAGATACCAATGGATTTGATATTTTAGTTCAGCAATTTGCACATAATATTGAGAATATTTGGGGCATTCAGGAAGTTTTGATTGCGGGGCCAAAAGATTACGTCAAATATACTGATCAATATCAAACCCGTAGCCATATTAATTTTGATAGCGGCCGCATTACAATAGAAACTATTGCTGGCGTAGAGCCGAAAGAATACTTAAAAAAAGCAATTATTACTACCTTATTGATGGGTGATGATCCAGGCTCTATTGATCTCTACTCTGATATTAATAATATCGCTATTAGTAAAGAGCCGTTTTTGTATGGACAAGTACTTGATCAGACAAATCAACCAATCCGCTGGGAATGGCGGGCGACAAAATTCGCCGATTATTTATTGCAAAATAAATTACAGCGCCGTCAGTCAGGATTACACATTATCTGGTCAATTACCATCCAATTAGTGCCAAATCACCTGGATAAACGTGCTCATAAATATTTACCTTATATTCGTCAGGCAGCGGCAAAATATGGCGTTGATGAATCGTTGATCCTAGCAATTATGCAAATAGAATCTAGTTTTAATCCTTATGCAGTCAGTCGCTCTGATGCCATAGGTTTAATGCAGATTATGCCAAACACCGCAGGTAGAGACGTTTTTCGTACCCAAGGAAAATCGGGCCTTCCAAGCCGCAATTATTTATTTGATCCCGCCAATAATATCGATCTAGGGACTGCCTATTTATCATTGTTACAAAACACTTATCTAGGTGAAATCACTAATGCTACCTCGCGTCGTTATGCGATCATCACCGCTTATAACGGCGGAGCCGGTAGCGTATTAAGAGTATTCCACAACGATAAAAAGTTGGCAGCGCAAATTATTAATCAAATGCCACCAGGTGATGTTTACCAAACATTAGTGACTAAACATCCAGCAGCTCAATCACGTAACTATCTGATTAAGGTAAATAATGCGCAAAAAAATTATCGATAATAACTTTTTTACTTAGCTAAGTTGGTAGCCTGAAAATAAACGGCAGCATGTCTCATTGGCGAAAAAGCTTTGAACGATTTTTCTATAACACTACTTAAATTGTTGAAAAAACAAGCATAAGAAAGCTTATTGCAATAATTTTAATTGACGAAAATATTATAATCAGGTTTAATACGCCCTGTTGCCCGGATAGCTCAGTCGGTAGAGCAGAGGATTGAAAATCCTCGTGTCGGTGGTTCGATTCCGCCTCCGGGCACCAAGTTGCTAGCACAGTCATTGAAACTGAGAGTTTCAATTATTTCTTAAAATTATCCTCGATTAAGTATTCGTTTAGCGATTTAATCGCTTCCAAACTTTGCCCCATAAACTTATCCAACAAAATATAAGAATTACTCGTTAAAGAGATAACCTTTATCATAAGTTCAGCAAATTCATTTGCATTAGTAATTTCTGTTGTTTTTAGCAACATATCCATTTTTGGGATTAGCTCTTTACCTAATTCAGCATTAAATCCATAATATTCTGGATGTAATAGCAAAAAATCATCTACCGTTATTTTCTTTGAAATTAATTTAGCCAACTCTACGATAAGAGATAATATTTTATCATCAACGCCATTCTCGAGGCTCTTTTCACTATCAACTAATTTTTTTGTGTTTTCAAATAAAAGCAATAACTGCCGCCAAAACAAGTTATTTTTATAACTCTGTTCACTGGCAAGATTTAAATCATCATCACTAAGATAAACTCCAGCTTCATATATTTTAGCTTTTGGCGCTGATGGGAGATTATTTTTCACCAGATCTTTTTCTAATGAAAGAGGATGGGCGTTTACTTTTTTATTTAATTTATTTGCTAGCACTTGAGCGACGGGGATTGAACCCATTGCGCCAAAACAAGATTGCAACTCAATAGTTTCTACTTTTTGCCAGTTATTAAAACCAAGTGATTTTATGGCTAATCCTTCAATAATATTACTAAAATCCTCTCCATCCATATAATTTACTATGGTCGGTACTCCCTGTGCCTTAATAAATAATGTATTTCCTTCCAAATTGAAAATGGAATCTTTTCCCAGCAAAGAATCTTGCCGTATTGCTTGTAAATTAACTGAACCTGAAATAACATTTGAGTTTTGAAATTTACCATTTACGATATCTTCAAATTGAGAAGCCGAAACAATTCCATTATATTTCTCTGTGTATATCCCAATGCGCGCCCCATGGCTAATAACAAATTGACCCTCACCTAGACTCACCATCATACTTTTTAATTCATAATCCGTACCATAAAAAGCCACTAAGCGACCAGGTGGTAATTCTGCTAATGATATAACGCTGTTCATGTCTATTAGTTTTGTATTCTTATTGTCTATTAGCTTTATATTTGTTAATAAATTTTTAATACTTTTTTTATTATTACCAGTGGTACAGAGCGCTTTGAGATCTTGATAAAAAATTGTTGCCTGCTCATCAGTTAATTCATTAGCTTGTTTTAAAATTTTTGTCATATATTCTGGTAATTCTAAAACTTCATCTTTTAAAGATTGCTCAACAACCTCATTAATTGAGTTGTTAGGTACTTGAGAACCGATAGCTTGACCGGCATATATTTTTAGTTTATCTGATGGCATACCAAATCGTTCTAACTGACCTTCAACAAATTGGCCAATTTGTTCTGCCATAATAATACCATTGTTATTTATAAGAGAAGCACATAATTTATTATTCTCTAAACTAGAAAATAAACCATTGCCTAAACTAATCATCATAGAAATAAGCTTCCCTTCCTCAGTATTTAAAAATACAATTTCTCCTGGTTTAACAAGTAATAATTCATCCATATTGTTAATTTCACGATAACTATGTAGTACTTGCAACCACAAGCTTTGACTATTTTCAATAGCCTGATTCTGTTGTATTCTTGACAATCCTTCTGCTAACTTTTGTTTATATTCTTTATTTATTAATAATTTAGCATTGTATAACACCTCAGAAATATAATTATTATTATCTTTTGGCAATTTATTATACCAATACATTTTATGTACTATATCCCGAATTGGATTGTAGTTAATTGAATAATTAATTTTGTTTTTAAAAACTCTTTGTCCTGACAGTTCATTTAAATACCAATCTGGTTTTGTTAATATTTGAGTTCCGTCAATAACTTCAGTAGCTGACATATATGAATATTTTTTAAATTCACTAGCCGCCATTTGCTCACCAACAAAATCTTTATATTTAACAACACTATCGGCAAAAGCTAGCAGATATCTGTTTTTCCATTCTGATTCCTCTAAAATAAGTGGGCCATCTAAACTGGAACGGCTAATTTTTTTAAAGCGATGGGCTGTTAAGTCAAAAACATAATTTTTATCCCCTTTTTTGCCAATTACTGCAATATGGTTTATCGGTGTGTCATCCATTATATTATGCCAGATATATATACCTCGATATCTAATATCAGTCATTCCATGCTCGCTCATAAATTTTGTAATTGCGATCATTGATGTATCAAATTCTGCAGCTGGATTATTAATTTTTGCGGCAACTGAAGAAGTTAATTGAAGCTCAGTCAGATATTGAGCTGCTGGAATATTAATTGTTAGATTATTTGGATTGAATGCCGGTTTTATTTCCAGTAAAAATCGATTTTCATTTTCAATAGGGGTTAAACCAATATTTAATTTATTGTGTTTATGGTGAAAATCATTAGCTAACTTTGTGACTATATCTTTATCAAGTTGAAGAATTTTTCTATTAAATCTATATTTGACAAAAAGATTAATTGCTTTTACAGCGGCCACAGCGCTGCAACTAAAAGCCTCAGGAATTACTGTGCCTAGAATTTCCGCCATAATATTCATTACCCCTTCGTTTAAATAGCGTTTATAATCAGCTTCTGTATCACTAATCGACGCTTGTAAAAATGAAGGCGTTGCTGATAAAACGCTACCATAGACAATCCCAGGGATATTACCCATTAAAAATGTAAAAAAAGTATAAGGAAATGTTATATCCTTAAATCGTTCAAATAATTCAAATATTAATGCTTCATTATGGGATCTAATTAATATATCGGCTTCTTTTATATTAAAATTGATAATATCCTCAAATAAAAAAGAAAAATCATCATTTCCTCTAAATAATTTAAGTTGAGAAGGATTAATTTCACTGTAATTACTAACATGTTGTTTTATCCATAAATTTAATACATTATCATCAATAATTGAGAGTTTAAAATCACGAAAAGATGGATAACGAAGGCATTCCCCCGTCAGAAGAGATATTAATGCAATAGGTGTTTGTTCTGGAGCAATACTCTTTATAGTTTTATCAATGCCAGTTTTTGGCCCTCGATCCTCATCAGGAAAAACCAATAATAACGGGTTATTCTCTAGCAAATAGTATAAAACATCCTTTTTATCATAAATGGTTAATACATGCTCTAAAAATTCATAAAACTGCTTTTTTATTTCCTGATTTTTTTTAATATGTTCCATTTCAACAATATAACTATTTTGAATATCAGCAGAATTTATTTCACTGATAATTTTTTTGTATATTGAGTGGGATATAAAGCACCTAATACTTCATCTAATTTATAATTGGTATTTTCAGATAACCATTTTCGCTCTCTACCTAGCAAAATATCACGTATAGTATATAGTTTTTCAACAGGCGGATGAATGTTATTGATAGCAGCATTCAATTCGGGATTAAATGAAGAAGCTTTATAGCGAAATTCAACCAGATCATCTAAGCTAGTAGGATTAACATTATGCTCTTTACTTATTTTGGCTAAATATATTTCTAAATATTTTTCCAGGTTGGGCATTTTTTCTTGTAGTTTATCTTTTTCTTCTTTTAATGAATTAATATTGTTGATGAAATCAATTTGTTTTTTTAAATTAATGGCTTCTTCGTTTAAATAATTGATTAATTCAGAACTAAATTCTACTGGAAATCTTATATTAACATTCTCTCGTTTTATTAGCGGAGAACTCATCTCATTTATATGTCGAGTCAAATAATCAAAAATAGTGAAAGTAGAATACTAAGTATTGTTATTAGGAGCAGTATAACTATATATTATTTCTGTATTAATAATATCTTCTATTGATAATTCACCAAAGGCATGTTTATCAGTATCATAGATGGCATATATTTTCTGTAATGCATAAGTTTTAATAATATCCTGGGTTGGGTTAATATGATCAAAATGATATTTTATATTAAATAGTTTAGTTAATTGATCTATTTTATAAATCGATTGTAAGACTGCTTTTTCATCATTACTATCTGTATGCTGAAGTTCATAATTGATCTTTTGCTGAAAGATGTTATGTAAACTAAAACCGATAGGCGTAGGAGCTATCGCAGATAATTTACTATCAATATCAATTTGTAAAATTTTAACAAAATGATCATTAAGTCGTTCACGTCCTATATTTATTGATTTAGTAAAATCATCTAAATCTTTAATTAATTTTTCTTTTTGTCCATAAAAATCCTCTTTAGCGGCACTTAGATTTAACTTATAAAATGTGGAAATAGCATTCTCTATTTCTTCCATTTTATCAATTACTTTAGAAATAGGCCCTAAATTAATGTTAAACCCTAATTGATATATATGATTTATAATTGTCGATTTTTCAGCTAGAAATAAAATATCACGATAAAGTTTAATAGTTCTTTCATGAATGCGAATATCTTCTTTAATCATAAGATAAAGTTCATTTTCATCTTTAAGCACTGAAGCTAATTGTTTTTCATTTGTTATTTTTAACTGGAGGCAATATATTTGTTCTTTTAATCTTAAATATTCATTAGTATCTTTTATGCTAATTAAATTAGTAATATTATCTTTAGCCCGTTTGATTAAATTAATTAAAGCATCTGTTTGAAAATTTGGTTCATTTACTTCTTCTGGAAATACATCTCTTACTTCCCTTTCTTTATAAATACTCTTATTAATTAAATAATAAAAATTATCAGTATTAGCTATATTTTTTTCTAAATTAATTACCGTCACTTGTTCATCATTAACATTAACACTTTTTTCATTATTTTCAATTTTATCATATAATGTCTTTTCATCACTCAATTTATTATCAACATAAATATATTTTCCATTAGAACCATCATTTGATATTTTCATTTATATTTTCCATGATTTTCACATAATTAATAATATAAAACTTTAGTATATATTATTATGTGAAATTTACAAAAAATAACCAATTATATATTTCACAATTTTATATATGTTAAAAATATATTTTTATAATTTAGGTAGTTGCAAAAATAACAATACTCAAAAATAAATTAACGTTTGATAAGAGACGATTTTTTATTAAAAAACATCTATCTTCTATAAAATAATCTACTTTAGTTATGTCATATTAATATAAGCAACCTAAAGAGCAATGAAGGTACGGTTATTATGGTCAAATTTAACGAAATAATAAATAGCAGTAGAATATTGCATAATCTCGCTTACATCATTTATCCTAGTCTAACTTTGTTATTAGCAACTTAATTAGGTAAACGACCCAGCTGTTTCGAGTCGTTTCTATCATCAATTTAATATTAATAGATTTTATTTTTTACAACATTTAAATCAAAATATCTTCGGCAAATTTGACTTCGCCGGTAATTTCAATTTTAAAATCCATTTGTCCATCACCATCATGATCTAACATTAGATTGGTCAAATTAGCTTCTTTATTATAAGCAAACAACAGCTCATTCTTATGATGCGTAAAACTATCTACTTTTTTAAACTCAATAACTTCATCACTAATTCTTCTAAAAATAGACATATCTATTTTATCTTTACCGCTCTCAAAATCAGTTATTTTATCCGCTGATTGTGGCAAAGAGTCAACGATTGATTGATAAAGAAAAATATCATTTCCGCTACCACCTAATAATTCATCAGCACCGAAACCACCCATGATAAAATCATCGTCATCGCCACCAGATAGAATATCATTGCCAGCTCCACCAGATAAATTATCATTACCGTTACCACCTTTTATAGAGTCATTCCCGTTACCTCCGGCAAGATTATCATCTCCATCATCACCGGAAAGGCGATCATTACCATCACCGCCCAAAAGAGTATCATCACCGTCACCACCGGCAAGGTTATCACTTCCGTCACCACCGTCGATATTATCATCTCCTGCACCACCTGCTATATTATCACTCCCATCTCCTCCAGATAAATCATCATTCCCGTCATCACCGGATAAATTATCAGCTCCTGAACCACCGATTATCTTATCAGCACCAGCACCCCCAACTACCACATCATCGCCTGAGTTACTATCTAGATAATCATCCCCATCACCTCCTGAAATAACATCATTTCCTGCTCCACCTAGAATACGATCATTACCGCCATAACCTAATATTTGATCACTTCCTGCATTACCATATATTTGATCATTTTTTGCAGTACCTGTTAATATATCACTATTATCTGTACCATTGATGATATTATAAGTGGTATTTTTACTCTCTGATTTATTTTGCATTAAATTTCGCCTCTATTTATCACCACAAAATATAAAAAATGAAAAATAATTATAGAAGAGCATATTATTTTAACCTTAAATAAAATCATAAAATTTTCAATTAATTATTTTAACCCTAAAATTATAACTTACACTATTATTAATGACTTTATTATAATAGTCTTATCAGATGGTTAAATTTAGTTATTATTAATAACTATCTTAATTTAATAGTATATCTAATTTTTATTTTCAATTATTTATTAATATAAAAAAACATTCATCATTAATAGAATTAAATCAAAAGAGTGAATATATTTTCTTATGGCTACATTAAAGATATTAATAATAAATATAGTAGCTAATATTATTAGCTAATAATGACTCCAATTAGATATTTGTAATCAGTACTTCAATAAAAAAATATTAGCCTCTTTTATTAGCACTGTGTTAAATTACGACAGTGCCATTTTATTGAGCAAACTAATTAATATTGCAAAATCCTTACCGCCATGCCGATGGTTGGATCTTTTTTAAAGTTCCATTACAGTGTTCTTTGGCATGTGCAATCATCATGTCCGACAAAAGTGCCGTACAAGTAAAAGCATTGCCTGTACCTAATAATCTATCTTTCCAATCATTGAATTTATCTTGACCAATCAGTGTATGATCTAGATTGTGAGCTTTTTCCATTAAGGCGTAAGCATAATATCTGAGCATTTGTGGAGAATCTGACTCGGTGCCAAAAATAGTACTGGATGAATAACGATTAAAAACGGTAGATAACGCCAATAGATGCTCAGCTTTTTCTCTATCTGTACTTGATGTTAAATTGTATAAATTGATAATCTGGTCATAATTTTGTTTTTTTAAGCTATAGCCCTGTTGAAAATCAAGTAGAGGAGAGAAAATTTTAATTAATGCCTGTTGATGAGTGTCAGCTATGAGTTTTGTACTATAGGAATTGGATTTTATCGCCTCAAGAAAATATTGTTTATATTGGTGATTTAAATCGAAGCTCTCTATTAATCGATTAAACGTTATCTGATTTTCACAATTAATAAACGGTGTGGCGAAAAGAGGAAAGTCTTGTTTATAACATTGGCTCAGATTGTATTCAGCCGGACTCAAACAGTTGCCATCCTGAAAAAGAACAATGTTATCCCATTTTGTGTCCCAATCAAGATGTAACATACGAGTAAAAATACTTTCAGAAACTACTAATACTCTGCCTGGTTTTGTTGGTGACAATAACAGATAATTTGTTGCATATTTGTCTGCCCAGTCTGCATTGCCTTCATAATCACCAAAAATGTCTTTAATTTGACGGTATTGCAGTTGTTGCTCAATTTCAGGTAGTTTTAAATATTTTTCATACAGTTTATTCACAGCCGAAATCTCTATCACATTTATGCCTGGCATTCTGGCCGCTAATATGGTTTGCATAAAAGCGCTATTAGCGTGTGCTGAGGCTAGTAAATGTGGATGTTGGTCGAAATAATTGAAAAAAGGCTTAATGAGTTTAGGATGAGACTCCAAGTTATTGAGTAGTTCTAAGGAAGAGTCTGTTAAATAATTCTCTATCAGTTTATTAATAAAATTGCTAATTTCTCGATTTTTTATAAAAGGGGGCTGCCCTAACACTTCTATCAGTGGTAGCCTGGCCTGTGCAAGATTAATGTCAGTACGGTCAAGGGAATGAATAAGTTGCAGCGCCAATTTAGTTTTTAATTCACGATATCTATCATCTATGCTATTAATACTAGTTAAAAAACTACCTTCTTCATGAGCAAAATGATTAAGTATCAAATCCAAGTTAGCGTCACTCCATTCAATAAATGGATTTAGTGAAAGTGTATTGTTTAAGAGCGCACCAGAAAAATCAACAGATATAATATCGACCCCCTCCAGATTAGCATCACCTAGATTAGCCCCCCTAAAATTAATTCTACGCAAAAAAGCGCCACTAAAATCAACTCCTGCTAAGTTAGTATTTGCCAGGTTGACATTTATCAAGTAGCTATCGGTTAGATTAGCTAATTGCAAATTAGCATTTGCCAAGTTGGTATCGATGAGTTCAGCTTCACTTAAATTAATTTTTGTCAGATTGGCATCTGTTAGATTAGCGTCCTCTAACCTAGTATTAGTGAAGTTGCTATTGGTAAGATTAGCGCCGGTTAAATCAGCCCTTGTCAGATCAGCCTCTAAGCCGTTAGCTTTTGTCAGGTTTACTTCTATCAGATTAGCTTTTAAAAAGTTAGTATTTGATAGTTCAGCCTCTGTCAGATCAGCTGCTGATAAGTTAGCATTACTGAAATTGGCATTGACTACATTAGCATGGGCTAAATGCGCTTTTGTCAGGTCGGCACCTGACAGATTAGCTCCGTGCATATTGTCATAAAGTATTTTGGCATCATAAAGCTTAGCCCCACTTAAGTTAGCATCAGTCAATTTGCTGTTACTTAAATTAGCTGCTGATAAGTCAGCATTAGTGAGATTGCTTTTAGTTAGATTAGCGGCGAATAAGTTAGTCTTTGTTAAATTGGCTTTTATCAGATTAGCTTGTAAGCCGTTAGCTTTTGTTAAATTAGCACCTGCCAGATTAGTGTCTAAGCAGTTAGCATTTGTCAAGTTTACTTCTGTCAGGTTAGCTTTTAAAAAGTTAGCATTTGATAGCTGAGCCCCTGTCAGATCGGCTGCTGATAAGTTAGCATTACTGAAATTGCTATTGACTAAATTAGCATGGGTTAAATGCGCTTTAGTCAGGTCAGCACCTGCCAGCTTAGCTCCATGCATATTAGCATAAAGTATTTTGGCATCATAAAGCTTAGCTCCACTTAAGTCAGCATCAATCAATTTGCTGTTACTTAAATTAGCTGCTGATAAATCAGCATTAATGAGGTTGCTTTTGGTTAGATTAGCAGCAAATAAGTTAGTCTTTGTTAAATTGGCATCTATCAGATTAGCGCTTAATAAGTTAGCCTTTGTTAGGTTAGCTTCTGGCAGGACAGCTGCACATAACTTAGCCTTTGTCAGGTTAACTTGTGTCAAATCAGCGGCAAACAACTTAGCATTTGTCAAATTAGCTTCTGCCAGATCAGCGGCAAACAACTTAGCATTATTCAGATTAACTTCTGTCAGATCAGCGGCAAATAAATTAGTATTTGTCAGATCTGCTTCTGATAGATCAGCGGCGAATAAATTAGCATTTGTCAGATCTGCTTCGGTCAAATTAGCGCCATTTAGCTTAATGTTAATTAGAATAGCCTTAATCAATTTAGACTTAGTGAGATTAGCGCCATTGAGATTGACGAAAGTGCTGTCTATGTTTTGATTAAAGCAGTGAGAAAGCTGCATGTCACTCAAGTCTCTTCTGGATAAATTGATAATCGTATTAGCTTGTCGATTTACTAATAATTTTTCCACTTGCCTAAGCGATATTTTCTCTAATTGAGTTGAAATGGTATCAGATTGAGAAGATAAATTTCTGGCGGCTTTACTAGCACCTTTTCCACCCATACCTTGCGTTTTTAAATGGTAAAGATGCTCTCGTAATGAAATAGGTGCCAACTCTAGGTTACCAGCAGCATCTCGTAGATATTTTCGACCAAAAAGCGCGCCGGTTATAGGATGTACTTGTACCCAAATATCTTTTCCACGTTCCTGGCCAATGTTAACTACCTGAACTTCTTTAGCCAGATTAGGGCGAAAAGCGCGTTCAGTATTAAACGTCCTAACGGGTGTATCTGATAACCCTTTATTTGCTTCTCAAGCGCTTTTACCAACGGAGTTAAGCCGTTAATTTCCTGTTTTATCTTTATAGCAGCATTTCTTAGGCTATTAAGACCTTTTATTCCGCCTGATGTCAACAACTCAAATCCAGGATCAGCCGAACGGATGAATTCTACCCCCAGACCAACATAAGTTTTTGGCGGTACACTTTTCATTAAATGAGGTACCCCAAATTTGATAAGCTGTTTTCCTCCTTCTCTTAAAGCCTGAGCAATCGTCGCTTGTCTTAAGGCAATTAGTAGTCCATTAATAGCAGCTTCCCCCGCCGCAACACTAAATCGGCTACCAACTTGAGCACTTTTGCCGATAAAGGGTAAAAAACTTACGATATCTAATAAACCGCTTTCAATCGCTTTCCCTACATTGCCTTTTTGTGCTTCAGTAATACAGGTATAAAGTGGAATAAGACTTAAGAAAAAAGCGTCTACTTTTTGCCGAGTTGTTGCCTGATAACCTTCCTTTTGCAGTTTTTCGTATAATAGTTCACCATGCCGCTTAGCCAATATATCGAACAGTATATTGGGTTTATCATTTTTTGTTTTTATGGACAAAATAGGATGCATTTTTAATTTATAATCATCACCATAGGCTTTACCATCATGGCCAAAGAGGCCAAGAATTGACCGTTTATCCTCATCAACACGATACAACTTATAATGCCCTATATCCTGATCCAGGGTTAATGCGTATATCCGTTTTTCGCCATTAAGCGTACACCTTAGCAGATCAATCGATTCAGGTACTAGGGTTACTAATCCGCCCGCAGCCATTCCCCGCCTTGCTTTTCCCATAGAATAACTGCGATGACTACCAATAGCATTAAATTCGGCCTTCACCAGTTCAATGTCAGCCTGTTCAATAAAGATTTGTTCAGTTTGTCTAATTGAATTAAAAGTAATGGGCAGTAAGATCTTTTCTGTCTGTTCGCTAAATTTAGCAATTTGTTGGTTTTGATCAGCAAAAATTTTATTTATATTAGGTAATAATGACTCTTGTCTCCGTCGATTGATAAAAGAAACCTCTCTATTGTGATATAAATATTCATTTAACCAACTCCCCTCGATATCATGCGCTTTTAATTGTTGGCGGGCAAGCTCTGACCGGCTTTGCCAATTTTGTAATAAGTTAATAAATTGGAGCAGTGGATTATTTTGGCTGGCTTGACGTAATTCATTAAAATAGTTCTGATAAATAGATGGCATAGCTTGTTGATTTATTTCTGTGCTATCTGTCTTATAACCGGTTTCTAATTGATGATGGATGAGAGCGGGTAATTTAAAATAATGAATATATTCAGCGGTTATTTTCTCATCGACGATAAGTGTTTCCAGTAGAACTCCTGTATCAATAATATCATCCAAACGCATTCGGTTAAGTTCAGCTCCACTTTCTTTAAGTAGTAGGGCACCCGCATGCAAGTAACCCCACTGCGGTTGATCTAGTATCATATTATCCAGTCTTAACTGTTCATTCTGATCCTTAAACTGCAGATCAAATATAGGCAAAACTCTACTCAAAACATGTTTTTGATAATAAGTACAGGTTTCCGGCGACAATTTACTAGACTCATTCTGACTGTTGAGTTGATCGAATAACCGCCGTCGCAGATTAGCATGGCGTAGGAGAGAATGTTCCTGTGATTGGATATCACTACTTTTTTTTAATAACGATGCATCAGATGACATACTTAATAAAGCATATTGTAACCAATCGGTAATAATTGATCGCTGCCGGACGGAAGAAATTTTTTCATCTGGATTAACACCATTTTCACTGAATGGTTTTTGTTCTTGTGATGGGATCCCACTGATTTGTTTTAATTTCCATGCTTCAGATAATATATCTAATCTAGTAGTTTATGACCAATTGGCAGTTGCTTGCTGCTGTGTAGAAAAATTTTTTTCCTCTGGATCAGCACCATTTTCACCTAATGATTTTTGTTCTTGGAATGGGATATCACTGATTTGTTTTAATATCCATGCTTCAAATGACATACCTAATACAGCAAATTGTAACCAATTGGCAATGACTGCTTGTTGGCGGGCAGAAGAAATTTTTTCATCTGGATTAGCACCATATTCACCTAATGGCCTTAATAGTAGCTTTGCGACGGTTGCTATCTCATCTTGCGCATTTTCATTGCGTGAAAGATAATCGCTGATATGATTGACTAAGTGATATGATAACATGCCATCATCTTGCTGATTTATTGTATAACCTTGTTCACTTAACAGAGAACATAACAGACGATTTTGCTCTTTATAGACAACTGAATTTAAAAGAAAAACCTCTGAAACGGGTAAAGTAATATTTATTGGATGATTTGAAGTGCGTAATAGTAATTCTAAATTATAAGCAAATTGCTGGCTAGTTACATCGACACTGTTTTCAGTTGAAATAGTGAATTCTCCATGCGGTAAAGCATTTAATGGTAGCTTTTCGTTCTCTTTTATTTGCTTATTTAGCGTTTCTTTGTCATTTGAGCGCGGTTCTTCAGTTAATATATTTTCAACTGCTCGTTTATTATGATATGAAAGATCTGAAGTAGATGATAACCAGGCCGTTGATGAAAATGTTGAATTTATAATTGTCATTATAGAGCCGTTATTTAATTTAAATAATCAATTATATTTAAATTATGAAAATTTGCCTTTTCTAACGAAATTTTTTCTTATTAATTATTTTTTTACTTTATATAGTTAGTTTAATCTTATTTAATATATTTTATTAAGGTTATTAAGTTATGTTAGCAATTTAAAAAAGCTTCAATACCTTTTATCTCTTAAGGATAAGCTTGGTAAAAAGAATGAAAGTAGCCCGAAGATGAAATTGGTAAAATTTTAGCCATCTTTAATTCTGATCTGAAAGTGAGGTGACCGTTCTGTCGACTGACATTGCTGGTGAAAGTTATGACACCGGAATAGATCATATAAACTGTCTGTACGTTAGCCACATTTCTCAACTGCCCCAAACAGAAGTGGCGTTGTAAGCTAACTGACGACATTCAGTGCCATCTTTTTAGCTTTAGTCTCTCTATTATCAGATTATTTTGACAAACGACCCGGTTATTTCGAGTCGTTGTATGATCATATCGTATTAATCGATTTTACTTTTTACAGTTCTGAAGTAATAATATCCTGCTCGAAATCGACTTTACCTATAATTTCAATGTTAAATTCTGCTTGCCCATTACCATCGTGATCCAACTTTAGATTGGTCACGTTAGTATTTTCATTATAATCAAGCAATAATTCATTTATTTTTCTAGTAAAATTAACTACTTTTTTAATTTCAACTTCTTCATTATTAAATTGTTTAAGAGAATTAAGATTTATTTTATCTATACCCGTTTCAAAATCATTTATTTTATCCGGTGCTGCTACTGAAGAGTCATTTACTGTTATATAAACATAAGTATCACTGCCAGCACCACCAGTTAATTGATCGGCGCCAGAACCGCCTATAATAACATCATTGCCATTGTCGCCGGTTATGATGTCATTGCCATTGTCGCCGGTTATAATGTCATTGCCATCACCGCCGATTAATATGTCATTGTCCTCACCACCAGCCAAATTATCATTTCCTAAACCCCCATCGATATAATCGCGTCCTGCATCACCTGTGATAATATCATTTCCCTCACCGCCTTCTATTTTGTCATATCCCTCACCGCCTTTTATATTATAATTTCCCTCACCGCCTTTTATATTATCATTTCCCTCACCACCTTCTATGGTGTCATCTCCCTTATCACCATGTATGTTATCATTTCCCTAATTGCCAAATATTCGATCATCACCTTCACCTCCAGTTAAATGATCATTTCCTTCTCCCCCTTCGAGATTATCATTGCCAGCATCACCTTGTAGGAGATCATCGCCTGAATTACCTTCCAAGTGATCATCACCATTCCCACCTGAAATAATATCATTGCCAGCACCTCCGGCTAAGTTATCATTACCCGCATAACCAAATATTTTATCATTCCCTCCATGACCGTATATTTCATCATTTCTTCTAGTCCCTTGTAATATATTATTACCATCAGTGCCATTAATTATCTCATTAGTCGTGTCATGGCTGTCTAATTTATCTTGCATTAAATTTATCCTCTATTTATTTGTCGTCCCAAAATAAAAATTGAAAAATAATTATAGAAGAGCATATAATTTTGACATTAAATAGAGTTATAAATTTTCAATAAATTACTTTAATAATAGAATAATAACTTCCTCTATTATTAACGACTTCACTATTATCTTATTACAAGTTATTTAAATTTACTGATTAGCAATACTTTTCTTCTTTTGATCAAAGGTTTTTCAATATTTAATTAATGTTTTTTTATTTTATATACCAATATTTTTTACTAATAAAAATTCAGCAAAATAATAAAGATATTTTACTATGGTTAGATTAAAGATAGTGACAATAAATAATATTATTAACTAGTGATATGCTAATCTGTTAGCCGTAATCAATGAAAAACTGGCTAAGCAAAAATAGTGGTATTTCAATGGTGGCACTGTGATAAATAACACCAGTGCCATTTTATTTAGTAACTGATTAATATATAAGAATCCTTACCGCCAGGCCGGTGGTTGGATCCTTTTTAAAACTTCATTACAACGTTCTCTTGCTCGCTCAATCATCACATCAGATAAAAGCGCCGTACAAGTGAAAGCATCCCCTGTTCCTAATAATCGCGCCTTCCAATCATTAAATAAATTTTGACCAATTAGTGTTGGATCACATTTGTGGGCTTGTTCCATTAAAGCGTAGGCATAGTACCTTAGCATTAATGGCGAATGATGCTCAGTGCCAAATATAGTGCTGGAGGAATAACGGGTAAAAACGGCTGATAGTGAGAATAGATGTTCCGCTTTTTCTCTCTCTGAGCTGGCGGTCAAACCATATAATTTCATGATCTGGCTATAATTTTCGCTTGTTAAACTATTATCAGCAAAATTAAGTACCTTAGAAAAAACATTACTTAATGCTTGTTGCGAGGCATCATCGACTAGTTTTGTCGTAAATGTATTGTTTTTTAAGGCATCATGAAACAGAGGTTTAAGTTGGTCACCCAAATCCAGCGCCTCGATTAACTTACGAAATGTAGCCTGATGATGATTATAGGTATAATATTTAGAGAATAGAGGAAACTCTTCGTTGTAGCATTTATCTATGTTAGATTCGCTAAAGCTTAAATATTCACCATCCTGAAAGCGATAAATATTATCCCATTTGGTTGCTGAATTAGGATGTAACATTTGTGACAGGATATTTTCAGCAACAACTAATACTCTGCCTGGCTTAGTCGGCGATAAAAACAGATAGTTTTGCGCACTGTTATCTGACCAATCTACATTACCGGCATAATCACCAAAAATATCTTTAATTTGTTCATATTGCAGTTGTTGTTGAATTTCAGGTAGTTTTAAATATTTTTCATACAAATTACAAGCTAGCCCCGCGTTCGCAACATCAAGACCTTGAGTTCTTGCCGCCAGCAAAGTTTGCATAAAACTACTATGAAATCCTGGCAACACCATCAAGCTCGGCTTTTGCTCGAAATAATTGAGTAAACTATTAACTATTGTCGGATGCGCTTCTAACGCACTTAGCAATTCTGATGAGTAATCCTTCAAGTAATTATCTAGCAGTTTATTAACAAACTGATTGATTTGCTGATTTTTTATAAACGGCAATCTAGCGATAATATCTAATAATGGTAACGTGACCCGATTAAGATTAATGCCGGGCTGATCCAGAGAGTGAATTAATTGAATAACCAGCTGCGTTTTTAATTTATCATAGGCATTATCAATACTATTAATGCTGGTTAAAATACTGCCAGGATTATTAAAATGGTTAAGCATCAAATCTAGCTTATCGTCATTCCAGTTGGTAGGAAGACCAAGGGTAAATGTGTCGTTGAGAACCGTGCCAGTAAAATCAGTATTCCTAATATGTAATTGTGTTAACGTCGTCTTACTGAGATCAACATTTCTAATATCAGTACCGACTAACGTCACGCCACTCAAGTCAGCACCATCAAGATTAGCATCAGTTAATATTGCGTTAGTCAAATTGGCGTTTTTTAGTTTAGCACTCTGCAAATCAGCCCGAATCAGTTTACTCGCTTTTAGGTTAGCATTAGACAAATTCGCTTTATTTAATTTTATTTCAGTTAGATTGGCTGCTGTTAGCTCGGTATCCACTAATTTGGTATTAGTAAGATCGGCCTTGCTCAGATTGGCATGATACATTTTCACTCTATTTAGATCAGCATTTGCTAGCTTAATTCCCTGCCACTGAACGTCTGCCAGTTGATTGCCAATTAATTTAACGCCGGTTAGATTGGTATTAGCCAATTTTGTTTTATTTAATTTAGCGTCAATCAGAATAGCATTAGTCAAATTAGTCCCAGTTAAATTAGCGCCGGTTAAATCTGCATACATCAATTTAGCATCTGTCAGATTAGCATTCGTCAGATCAGCCTCAGTTAAAATAGCAGTAACCAGATGAGCGCCATTCAATTTTGTATTATTTAATACAGCGTTACTGAAGTTTACTCCGCTCAGACTGGCATTATAGAGCGCAGCATTACTCAAATCAGCCTGAGATAAATCAGCCTGATCCATGGTGACCTCAGTCAAGTTAGCCTTATTTAATTTAGCGCCTCTTAATTTAGCCTTAGTCAAAGTCGCTTTAATCAAATCTGCCTTATATAGATTGGCTTCAGTTAATTTTGCTTGACTTAATTCCGCCTGGAATAGATCAGTCTTAGACAGATTTGTATTGATTAATTCAGTGTTCTCTAGCTTCGCGTTCCTCAGCTTAGCCCCCGTTAGATCAGCATCATTCAATTTAGCGCGTCTTAAGTTGGCCTCCCTTAGATCAACCAATCGCATACTCGCTTTAGTCAAATCTACATTATTCAACTCGGCAGCAATAAATATCGCTTCATCCAATTTAGTGTTAGCCATGTTAGCGCCAGTGAGTTTAGCTTTACTTAGGTCAGCATTACATAATTTTGCACCATTTAATTCCGCCTTGGTCAAATTAACTAGCTGCATACTGGCTTTATTCAACTTAGCCTGTGTCAAATTAGACTCAGTCAGATTAGTGTCTTCTAATTTCGCTTCTGTCAAGGTAGCAGCCGATAAATCAGCTTTAGTCAGATCGACCTCTTTTAGTTCCGCCTTGGTTAGATCAACGCCATTTAAGTTAGCATTAATTAGACTAGCACCATTCAACTTAACTTCAGTCAAATCTGCCTCAGTCAGGGTGGCATTTGTCAATTGAGCCTTGGATAAATTCGCTCGATGCATTTTAACCGCAGTTAAATTAGCATTTTTCAAATCAGCTTCTAATAGATCAGCCTCAATCAATTTAGCTTCGCTCAAATCAGCACCAGTCAAATTAGCCTTGAATAAAACCGTACTATGTAAATTCGCTTTTACCAGCCTAGCTTCCGTTAAATCAGTTTCAATCAATAGAGCGTTAGATAGATTAGCTTCATCCAATTGTGCTTTTATTAACTTAGCACCACCTAATTTAACCTTAGTTAAATTAGCACCAGTCAGATTAACATTATTCAATTCGGCGTCAGTAAGATCAGCGTCTGTCAAATCGGCTTTAGCCATGTTAGCGCCGTTAAATTTAACTTCAATCAGATGCGCGCCATGCAGATCTACGCCAATTAGCGTAGCACGAGTCAAATTAGCACCATTTAATTCAGCGTTTATTAACTTAACATCCGTCAGATCTGCGGCCTTTAGAACAGCTTCTGTTAGTTTAGCCTCAGTAAGATCAGCGCCCTGTAATTGTGCGTTAATTAAATTCGCGTTCGCCAATTTAGCTTCTCTCATATCCGCACCATTGAGAACAGCATCACTCAAATCAGCTGCCGCTAAATCAATCTGCTGCATTTTCGCGTGCGTTAGATCTGCATTGTTTAGATTAGCTTTAAACAAAATAGCATGCTCTAATCGAGTTTTAATTAATTTAGCTCCAGTTAAGTCAGCCTCAACCAACTTCACATGAGTGAGATTAGCCTCATGTAAATTAGCATTCATTAATTTAGCATTCATTAACTCAGCATCAACTAGATAAGCATTCGATAGATCGGCATTGGACAAAGTAGCATTAACCATCCTACTGTCAGCCAAGTTAGCTTTTATCAACTTCGCACCGGCTAAGTTAGCCCGAGATAAGTTAGCCTGCCCTAGTCTAGCTTCTGTCAGATTAGCGTTTTCCAATTGAGCGTCAATTAATTTAGCGCCATGCAATTTAGTTTTAGTAAGATCAGCGTTATTAAGGATTGCGTTTTTTAATTCAGCATCATTCAAGTTGCTTTTAGTGAGTGTCGCTGCTGTCATATCGGCAGATGTCAAATTAGCACCAACTAGATTAGCATGCGTCAAATCAGCATTAATCAGTATTGCATTATTTAAATTAGCAATACTTAAATCAGCGTTATTTAGTTTACTAAAAATCATCTTCGCTTCTACCAGCTTACTACTTTTGAGCTTAGCTTCGGTCAGATCAACGCCATTTAAGGTCGCTTTTGTTAGCTCAGCAGACCTTAGATCAACCTTGATTAAAATAGATTCATTCAATTTAGCATCGCATAGGTTAACGCCTACCATTGACGCTTCGGTTAGATTTGAATACTGTAGATTTGTTTCAGCCAAGTTAGCAGTATCCAAATTAGCTTTCATCAGATTAACTTTATATAGGTTACTATTACTTAAATTAGCCTTAGATAGGTTCGCTAATGAGAGGTCTATCGTTACTTTAACCTTATCAAAATAACTGGAAAAGTTTATATTACTCAAATCCGCATTAAATAAATTGATAACCGTGTTAGCCTCCCGATTAACAATTAATTCTTTTAGCTTATTTAATCGCTCAACATTTGCTGTCGAGCCTAATATTTGCTTAGATTCCATCGACCATCTTTGAGCGGCTCTACTTGCCCCTTTACCGCCCATTCCTTGGGTTTTTAGTTGATACAGCCGCTCGTGGATTGGTACCGGTGCTAATTCCAGCTCACCAGCAGAATTACGCAGATATTTTCGCCCCAAGAGGGTATTGTTTTCCAAATTGATTCGTACCCAAATGTCTTTACCTCGCTGCTGGCCGATATTAACCACCTGAACTTCTTTTCCCAATTCAGGATGATAAGCTGTCTCCACCTTGAACGACTTAACGGACTCAACAGCCAAATCTTTTGCCTTTTTTTCCAACGCCTTGATTAATGGGCTTAATCCTTTAATTTTATGTTGTAAATACTTTGCCGCATTTTTTAACGCATTAACCCCTTTTATGCCACCCGAAGCTAACAATCCAAAACCCGGATCAGTACTACGTAAAAAAGTAACCCCTAAGTTAATATAAGTTTTTTGTGGTACCCTATTCATAACATGAGGAATGCCAAACTTAACAAATTGTTCTCCTCCTTGCCGTAATGCTTGTCTGAGTGTAGTCTGCATTAATCCAGTTCGTAAGCCATTAACTGCTGCTTCTCCCATCGCGATGCTGAACCGGCTACCAACTTGAACACTTTTGCCAATAAACGGTAAAAAGCCTAAGATATCTAATAAACCGGCTTCAATCGCTTTCCCTGCATTCGCATTTTGGGCTTCAGTAATACAGGTATAAAGTGGTATAAGACTTAAGAAAAAAGCGTCTACTTTTTGCCGAGTTGTTGCCTGATAACCTTCCTTTTGTAGTTTTTCGTATAATCGTTCACTGCGCCGCTTAGCCAATTTTTCGAACAGTATGTTGGGTTTATCATTTGTTGTTTTTAAGGTCAAAATAGGATGCGTTTTTAATATATAATCATCATCATAGGCTCGACCATCATGGCCAAAGAGGCCAAGAATTGACAGTTTATCCTCATCAACACGATATAACTTATAACACCCTATACCCTGCTCAAGGGTTAACGCGTATATCCGTTTTTCGCCATTAAGCGTACACTTTAGCAGATCAATCGATTCAGGTACCCGGGTTACTAATCCACCCGCAGCCATTCCCAGCCTTGCTTTTCCCATAGAGTAACTGCGATAACTACCAATAGCATTAAATTCGGCCTTAATCAGTTGAATATCAGCCTGTTCAATAAAGATTTGTTCAGTTTGTCTGATTGAATTAAAAGCAATGGGCAGTAAGATCTTTTCTGCCTGTTCGGTAAATTTAGCAATTTGCTGGTTTTGATCGGCAAAAACTTTATTTATATTGGGTAATAATGGCTCTTCTCCCCGTCGATTAATAAAAGCAACTTCTCTATTGTGATATAAATATTCATCTAACCAGTTCTCACTAATATCATGTGCTTTTAATTGTTCGCGGGCAAGCTCTGGCCGGCTTTGCCAATTTTTTGATAAATTAATCAGTTTGATAAAAGGATTGTTTTGTTCAGATTGCGTTAAATAATCAAAATAATTGTTATAAACGTTGGTCATCTCCAACGTCGTCGCGGGAAAGAAATCTTTGCTATTTAATTGCTCATGGATCATAGCCGGTATTTTGAAGTATCGCTTATATTCAGCGCTAACACGCTCTTCCTGCAAAAGTGCGGCCAGCAGCATACCATTATTGCTAATCTCTTCCAGGCTCATGCCCTTAATGTCAGCACCACTTTCCTTTAATAGCGCCATTCCAGCATGTAAATAGCCCCATTCTGGTTGATCTATCATCATCTCTGCTAGTTTTTCCGCCCCCTTATCCGCCTTAATCTGTAGCGTAAATATGGGCATGATATGATTAATAACTTGCTGTTGAAAATAAGTGCAGCTTTCAGGCGACAATTTACCAGACTCATTCTGACTATTGAGTTGTTCGAATAACCGCCGTCGCAGATTAGCATGGCGTAGGAGAGAATGTTCCTGTGATTGGATATCACTACTTTTTTTTAATAACGATGCATCAGATGACATACTTAATAAAGCATATTGTAACCAATCGGTAATAATTGATCGCTGCCGGACGGAAGAAATTTTTTCATCTGGATTAACACCATTTTCACTGAATGGTTTTTGTTCTTGTGATGGGATCCCACTGATTTGTTTTAATTTCCATGCTTCAGATAATATATCTAATCTAGTAGTTTATGACCAATTGGCAGTTGCTTGCTGCTGTGTAGAAAAATTTTTTTCCTCTGGATCAGCACCATTTTCACCTAATGATTTTTGTTCTTGGAATGGGATATCACTGATTTGTTTTAATATCCATGCCTCAATTGTCATACCTAATACGGCATATTGTAACCAATTGGCAATGACTGCTTGCTGGCGGACAGAAGAAATTTTTTCCTCTGGATTAGCGCCATATTCACCTAATGGTTTTAATAGTACCCTAGCGAGCTTGGCTATCTGCTCTTCATTATCTTTATAGCGGATCAGATAATCAATGACATGATTTACCAACTCACTGACTAAAATAATATCGCAAGGTTGGCATGTGATATAACCTTCTTCGGTTAGCAGGCCACATAAGAGTCTAACCTGTTCATCGTTAACAGAATAATAAAAATCTTCTGTTGATAATGATATGACTGTTGGTAATTTATGATGTAATTGTTTGATAAGCGCAGCACTATCATACTCATACGAGGTGGCAGAATTATTTGACGCTGAAATTAACGATGTTTCTCCATCATGCGGTATTATACTGTCTGAATTTATTGAATTATCCGTTGAGCTTTCTTCATTGGCGCTATTTTCAGCTACTTTTTTATCGCGTTGCGCAACATCTGATGCAGAAGATAACCGGTTAGTTGATGAGGTGTTTGAGTTTACTAATTACATGAGACATTCCAATATTTAATTTTAATTAATGTTAAATTATATAATTCAATGTTATTTTTTGTTAAAAATAGTTATCGAAAACATGAATAAATAATTTATTAATCGATTGTTTTATGGTGATAAAAATTAGTTAATTGTGGAATGTAATGTACAGATATGATAAATAAATCATCGATTATTAAAAAATAGCTACCAACTATTAGATTAAAAAACGCTATTGAATTTGTTTAATAAAAATCCGATACGCTCAACATAATAGCCATTAGCAGGGGATGTGAAATCACCAACGCTTTTCAAACACAGCGGCTAAATACAACAGCTTAAATATCGCCAAATCGTTTCTTATATTAGCATTTTACAATAGGTATTTGATTAATATCTGTCGTCCAATGAGGAGAAAGATATTCTTGCTTCATTACCCAGGGATATTTTTTATTAATCAGCCCTTGCCCGGCAAAGCCTATTTTGCCAATTTGATTTTGATTGATAGTGTCGATCACTTGCATAAGGGAATACGCGTTAGCTAATGGCTTTTCTGTTGCAAAAAGAGAAAGTTGGCTCAAATCTGGTTCACTAAAATCACTTAGCATGACACTACTTTTGCTATATCTAATCCCCGGCTGCCATATCTGCAGTAAAATCTCCGTTGCCGCCTTAATAATATCTCGACTATCTTGCGTTGGATAAGACAATATTTTGCTCGCATATCGATAAATAGCCGGCTCGCTTGATGAGAAACGACTAGTTTGGATCGCAATTCTAACAAAACGACAGCATTGTCTTTGTTGCCTTAATTTTTCTGCTGCACGCTCTGCATGCGCACAAATACTTTGTCTAACAAATTCAAACTCACTGATCTTACGGCCAAAAGAGCGAGAACAAATTATCTGCTTTTTGGCTTTTTGTTGCTGTTCTAATGTTAAACACGCAACGCCATTTAATTCGCGGACTGTCCTTTCTAATATGACAGAACCAAATTTGCGCGCATCGCTTGGCGGCATCTGGCTTAAATCTAATGCCGTTTTAATATTCATTAATTTTAATTTTTTGGCTAATTTTCGACCTATCCCCCACACTTCATCAACGGCAATTAAAGACATTAATTTTTGTTGCCTATCGCGTTGACTAAGATCAACAACACCTTTTGCACCTTTCCATTGCTTGGCGGCAAAATTGGCTAATTTAGCTAACGTCTTTGTCGTGGCTATCCCTACCCCAATAGGCAAATGACAGCGCTGCATAATTTGTTGTTGTAGATAACAACCGAATTGGGTTAAATCGTGTAATGAGTCAATATCAGTGAGATCACAAAATGCCTCGTCAATAGAATAAACTTCTAATTTGGGTACCAAAGAGGCTAACACTTCCATGACACGCATACTCATATCAGCATAGTAGGTATAATTGGAGGAAAATACCGCTATATTGTTAGCTTTAACCATCGACTCAATTTCAAACCAGGGTGCTCCCATTTTTATAAAAGCTTTGGCTTGCTCAGAACGTGAGATAACACAACCATCATTATTAGAAAGAACAACCGTTGGTTTTCCTTTTAAATCAGGCTGAAAAACTTGTTCGCAAGATACATAAAAACTATTAACATCAATCAGGGCAAACATTTTATTACTCAAAAATAATGAATAGCATATCTGACAACACCAAAAATACGTACAGACATATCTTCATTGATAACAATCGGCGGATAAACAGCATTAGCTGAAAGAAGTGCTTTAAATGGAGATAATTGTAAATATTTACATGTAAATTCTCCATTTAATTCGGCAATCACAATCTCACCCTGTTTTGCTGTGTTATGGCACTCCACAATCAGCAAATCTCCATCTAAGATCCCGGCATCTTTCATCGAATGACCCGATGCCCGCAAAAAATAGGTACTTTCAGGAAAACGAATTAATTGTTTATCTAAAGAAAGCCGCTTTTCAACATAATCTTGAGCAGGAGATGGAAAGCCACAAGCAATCTTATCTAAAAATAAAGGCAAATTACCCATATCAATCACCATAATAATACTGTATAAAAAAACAGTATAATATAGTAAATAACAAAAAATAAAATATTTTTATCTGGCAAAACAGATTGGAAAAACGTTGTGGTCGATATTTTGCCTAACAACAAAGCATCTAACATCGATTTAAGGGCCACTAACTGGTTGTTAAACTATTTTTCTGATTAGTTAATTAAAGTTATTTTTTAAATAATTATTACTCTAATCATGTAAAATATTAATTTAAAATATCAATCGATATTTATAATCAAATAATATTTTAAAAAAATTAACATCCTCTGTAAAAAAAAATATTATCTGTTTAATTTTTTAATTAAAGAAATCATAATAGAGATGAATCAACAAAATCTTTAATTTTAAATTATTATTTTTAATATCACATCTATATGATAACTTATATTACGATTATAAAAATTCAAATCAATCCATTAAATACACTCAATTAACAAAAACCAAAACATTGATTTAAAAAGAAAAAATAATAAAGTAAGTTAAAATTCATTAATTTAACACTGATTAATTTTTATTATTTTTTAACTGGCATGTAATTGTCATTTTTTTGATTTATTTTTTGATATTTATTAATAAACAATAATTATAAAATCATAAAATATATTATATTAACTAAATTGGAGGCTTTAATATTATGCAGAAAACCTTTGAAACTCTTATTGCTAAATACCAAGGTGAGGGTCCCTACTTAATTATAGATGGAAATAAATATATTGATGCAGCTTCAGGGACATTCAATCTACCACTTGGCTACACTAATAAAAGAATAGCCGATAAACTAAAGCAGCAAATAGATCGCTGTACCCATTTAAGCTCTGCCTATACCCGTGAAATGTCAATTTGTATTCTACAAAAATTAATCAAATATCTTCCTGAAAAAATCAATCGTATTTGGTTTAGAGATGTTTCAGGATCGGGTGCTGTTGAAGGTGCAATAAGGATGGCACAAAAAGCGACTGGCCGCTCTGGCGTCATTTCACTATACCTGGCCCATCATGGCCAATCGCTGGCAACGGCACAAATATCCGGTAATGCTTTTCGAATCAAAAATTTTCGCATTAATATTGAAGGATCGCTTAAAATTCCTATGCCGCCTAGCCTGCTAGCCGGTGCTGAAGACACAAATATATTAGCGTCTTATCCCGATCTCGATCAAATTATCCAACTCGGCTCTAATGACAATATTGCTTGTCTTATTATTGAGCCTGTTATGGGTAATGGTGGAAATATTGTTATACCCACTGATTTCTACCGCTATATAAGAGATGTCTGTCATAAATACGGCATTATTATTATTGCTTATGAAGTACAAACCGGCTTTGGTCGTACTGGTACGTTCTTTGCCTCTAATGGTTATGCCAAGGATCTTGATCCTGACATTATTGTTTTTGCTAAGGGTGCAGGCGGAATTGGCATTCCAACAGGCGGCATTTTAATGAAAGAAGAATTAGATGTGCTTGAATTCTATGAGCACTCAAGTACTTCTGGTGCCAATCCATTAGCCTTAACCGCACTTAATGAAATTATTGATATCATCGAAGATGAAAATATTTTGGCTAATGTACAACAAAATGAAGGTTATTTACGAGATAGTTTAATTGCATTACAAAATAAGCACGATGATATTACTAAAGTACGTGGCCTTGGATATATGTTTGGCTTCGACACACCATCACCAGAATACGCAGCTCAAATTATTGATCTCGCTAACAAGCATCATCTTATCATTCGAGGATCGCGTTATGGTAAAAGTTGCACCCTAAAAGTACGTCCACCACTCATTTGTACCCGCCAACATATAGATGAAATTATCAATAAATTGGATATCACGTTTAATGAAATGAGTCAGTTAAAATCAAATAAACCAGAGGTAATGATACCATGAAGGCACTCAAATATTCACAAGCTTGGCAAATCAATATCCATGAAACCCCTGCTCTGCATTGCCAAGAGGCTGATGATGTGATTGTTAATATCGCAGTATGTGGTGTTTGTGGGACAGATATCGGTATTATTAATGATAATTATCCAGTTGCGATAGCGGGAACTACGCTCGGTCATGAGGTCAGTGGCGTAGTAACTGAAATTGGTAAGAATGTCACTAAATTTAAAGTTGGCGATCGGGTTGTTATCAATCCAACTTATGCCTGCCAAAAATGCCGGATGTGTTTAACCGGTAATCCTAATCATTGTGAAATGAAAATGGGGACTGAAGCCGGTGTTTCTTACGATGGCGCTTTTGCTGATCAATATCGAGCTAATGAAGCTTTTTTAATTAAGTTAGACGAGCATGTCAGTATGGAGGCGGCCTCACTCACTGAGCCCTTGAGTTGTACCATTACCGGTGTTGATAAACTAGCCATTACCCATACTAATATTCGTGCTGCTGTAATTGGAGCAGGCCCAATGGGAATGCTCTATTTATGGGTACTTCATCAACGTGGTGTAAATGCATTTATTGTTGAAAAAAATTCCCACCGCTATCAGTTTGCCAGTAAAAATTTACCACCCAATAGCAAAATTTATCATGATTTTGAGTCAGCAATAGAACAAGAGTATGGTACAAGCAATAGTCAAATAGATTTATGTATTGATACTACCGGCCAAATTACCGAATTACTCATTTCTCACCTGGCCCCTGGCGGTAAATTACTTAATGTTGCCTTAAAAGATAAAAAAGCAACGCTAGACGTACTAAAAATCGCTGATAAAAGTTTATCGATAATAGGTTCAATTGATTCACTAAATAATAGCTTCGAACGTGCTTACGCGATGATCCGCGATAAACAGATCCCGGCAGAAAAACTAATAAGCCATACCTTCAGTTTTTCCGATTATCTATCCGCTTTTCGTACCGTTGGCTGTGATATTAATAATAAAACAATGGTTCCACTTGAAGCTCCCAACTGCAAAGTACTACTACGACTATCTAATATTAATTAGCAGATAAGCAGAATAGTAAAATGGATAAACTGACAGTTATTTTTGATATAGACGGTGTTATTGTTGATAGCGAACAATTACATTTTGACGTTCTACGCACTGTGGCAACTGAGCAAACTCAGCATGTTGAAGCTCAACAATTAATTGGGCTAAGTTTAGAGGAAACCTTATCATATATTGGTATCCCACCAGAACAGCAACCATCGGTTTCCGCTCAAGTGATTGAAACCTATAAAGCTAAATTAGCTAAAAAATATTTGCGACCTGGGGTCATTGATTTAATTAATCTACTGGAACAACGACATATTCCATTTGGATTCGTTTCTACGGCGCCACGTGATGTATGTTTAGCTAACATAAATTTACTTGGACTATTAACCCCCATTAAATTGATTGCAGGTAATGATGTTAAATATACCAAACCTCATCCAGAACCCTATCTCACGATGATGACTCAACTAAAAGCTAACATCAATAACACCATCGTTATTGAAGATACAGATTTAGGTATCAGTTCAGCTTATGATGCCGGTCTGCGTAAGATATATGCCTGGCCGCATCCGTTATCTACTGGGCAAAATTATCATCAGGCCACTGCGATCATTAACCATCTCGATAAGATAGTGGATTTGGCTAAGCTGAAAAACTAAAGCTAATTTTCAATCAATTTTTAAGCTGTCTGTTCGCTGTCGAGGAACTCGTTGTGTCTGAAATAAATATCGTGAGAGCTATGCACTTGCCTATTATTGCGACTCGTAAAGCATTTTTTATTGCTGGCTTTAGTTTAGCAAGCTGGGCACCATTAATACCTTTAGCTAAGCAACGGCTACAGGTAGAAAATGGCACCATGGGGGCGATACTACTGGCTTTTGGTTTAGGCTCTTTATTAATGATGCCATTATCTGGGATGCTAGCAGCTCGTTTTGGATGCCGGCGAATATTTACTCTAGCGACAATATTAGTGCTGGTAACATTAGCAGCACTCGTTTCAATAGAAACGGTTTTACCATTAGCAATCACACTATTTCTGTTTGGTGCGGGTATTGGTGCAATGGATGTTGTCGTTAATATTCATGCGGTGATTACGGAAAAACAAGCACAAAAACCAATAATGTCAGGTTTTCATGCCCTATTTAGCTTGGGAGGATTTGCTGGTGCTGGCATCGTTAGCTTGTTATTAACATTTGGCGCTACACCATTACAAGTAATTATATTAGTTATATTATTTATAAGCTTACTAATGATATCAACCTGGAATGGCCTAACCAATTATACTACCGCAAATGACACGCCTTTTTTTGTCCTACCAAAAGGTAGTGTGATTATCTTGGGATTATTATGTTGTATCGCTTATATCATGGAGGGCTCCATGCTCGACTGGAGTGGTATTTTACTCCTCAGTCAACAGAATATTGCTCCTAATCATGCCGGACTAGGCTATACATTATTTGCCATTATGATGACCTTTGGCCGCATCTTTGGCGATAAAGCAATTAGCCAATGGGGCGCTCAGCGGGTATTTATTAATGGTAGTTTTATGGCAGTATTTGGTTTTGCTATTTTGGTAGCCAATGGTCCATTATGGACATTAGCAATAGCCTTTATGCTAATAGGTCTCGGATTATCAAATATTGCACCTATGCTATTTACTGTCTCAGGAAAACAAACTGCAATGCCTGAAGCATTAGCTGTAGCCGCAGTGTCTACGCTAGGTTATTCTGGTATTTTACTTGGACCTGCTTTGATTGGCGGTATTGCTCATATGTTCACACTTCCTGTGGCTTTTATTTGCGTGACATTAATGTCTACCGCTTTAATTTTTTGTCTGCGGTTGATAAAACTCACTTAATATTACAAAATTAAAATTATCACAATTTTAGAATTTAGCATTCTCCTTTAAACAGAGGAGAATGCTAATCATACTAAATCAAAGCGAATAAAAAATGCTTAAACTAATTAACATCTGACAATTAAATATTCCAATGGAAATCTAAATTAAACAACCAATAATATGATCAATCTTTAATAATTTTTCATTAACATTTTCAAAATTCATCATAAAATTAATTACGTTTATTGCTTGAAGATAGATAATGCATTCATTTCTTATAAATCGAATAAACGTTTATTTCTCAATGACTATTAGGTGAAAATCTTTTACATCAATGCTGGATTATCTAAATTATCTATCAAATTAATTTGATCTTTCTTGCTGACTAATTGCTCTGCGGTAATAGCCCCCAAAAGTAACAACTAAATGTTATATTTTAATGTTAAAAAATAGGTTAATTTTTCAGGCATAAATTGAAATTAATAAATTAAATAACAAAAATATCAAATTAGTCAGAAAAACGATTGCTTAAATTTTATTCATCTGGATAAGAATTTAAAATAAATTGAGCAACTATAACAAGTTAACCACGGCATCTCTTTCTTACTACCACATTCTCCATCGGCGGAATATAACCGTAGCCAAACTCTTTCACCATAAATGTACGGTTTCCTTCAATTTTGACTTGGATCGTTGGTGCTTCAGTGCCACCAATGCGATATTGTCCTTTACCATCATCAATATTAGGATTGGGAATATTATCAATAAATGATGTAACTAAGCCATTGGGCATAACATAATGTGAGTAAGTTTGATAAGGGCGAGCTGATGGATTGCCAAGAACTAAACCAGAGCCATTTAATGGTTCATAAGGTCCGGTCAGGTTGTTACTAACAAAACCATATACACCATCAGGTCCATTTAAACCGTCGGCATAAGTATACTGATGACTGACCGTAAACAAATAATATTTACCGTCTTTAAATACATAATGTGGCCGTTCAGTCTGATCATTCACACCTACAGCAGTGAGCAATGGAGGAAGTAACTGCCAGTTCTCACCAGATTTGTCTTTTGCTACCGCAATTCCAATACAACCACACTGAAAACGCGCCCCTCCAACCTCTTCATATCCAGGCGGAATGTCCCCCATATCATCACTGGTAATAATATGTGTGCCACGTTCACCGGCCACATTGCCTTCAAAAACCATATAGAGCTTCCCATCGATAGGATCAATAAAAGGCCATGGATCGCGAAAATTCCAGTATTGATTTTGTTCTTCTGTCTGATAATAAAAACCATCCGCCGAGAATAGCGGGATCACTTCGTCAAAACCGACCATTCTAACATCCGTTTGCGATGTAACAACCCGTCCACAAATTTTAGCCATACATGCACCAGGAGTTACACAGGAATAATATAATTCTATTTCACCTTTATCATTCATAAGAATCGGGGTTCCAGCCCATTCCCTACTGGTAGGTGAAACCCCCTCTTGCATCACTCGACCGCCAAATTCCCAACTTTGACCATCCCTTGAATACCAAAAACAGATACGAGCACGGCCGTGACGATCATGCCAATCACTCGTTATATCATATCGACCATCTTTATATTTAAATAAATCTGGACGTCTTTCAGCCGTTAATGTAAAGATGATTGACCATCCATTAACCGAAACAATCGTTCCATCTAGCGTTCTAAGCGGCATGGTATCCCAGATAAACAACGTTTCATCCATAACCGGAAAATTATAATCAATAAGTGGTTGGGTTGTTGTTGGATCATCTATATAAACTTTAAGAGCATCAGCTCTTGTCCAACGACTAGTTTTAAAGGCTATATTAGTCATTTTATTATCCTTAAAATAAATATCTTACAAAAAACAATTAACAAAAAATTCAATAAAGTCATTTTTTTATTTTGTTACTTATTAAAATAATTAGTAAAGATAATTTTGATAGTTTTTAATTTGGCATTAAAGCTAATACTATTTCATTAATAGATAAAAATATGGCGAAGTTTAGTTGCTTATTTTAGTGTTTATTTTTAATTTAAAATTTAATTAAAAAAATAAAAGCATTTTTAAAAAAATTTAAATAAAAAATTTGCCTCTGTCATTTTATAAGATATTTACCCTATTGCTAGCACAGCAATAAGTTTTAGTACACAAGTACAAAATTCAGCATTACACAGTAAAAATTTTCGTACTCATTGCTAAGATATATGAGCGAAAAGGTGTTTTAACACCAGACCCCTTTAATGACTTTTTAGCAGCAATTATTCTGCTATCATCGTTATGGATAGCAGAATTCAATGCGCCGGTATTTTACTTATAAGCTAATTTATTATCAGTTACCTCTACACCGGCTAATAACATTGTCATGCGTTAAGGGCAATTATATATTAGAGAGATAGTTATCTAATAACTGAAATGAATATCTATTTAATGAGAAAACGGCGATTATCTGTTCAGCAAAGCTTTGCTCATCACTAGGTGTATCCTTAGCCAATAAAGTTTCTAATGCTGACTTTATTACAGCGGGCGGAACCTCTGTTAAACCGTCACTATAATATTCTGCATGCAATTGTAAAAAATTATCAATGCTTATTTTTTTTAACACTAATTTTGCTATATCATTGGTCATTGATTCAATAATGCTGTCCATTTTATTATGCTCTGCTGCCCGGGCAATGCGACTATTAATCACTGTAAGGTTTTTGTAGAGACCAAGTAATTTATTCCAAAAGTTATGATTGCGCATGTGTTGCTGATTAATTAGCCATTGTTGGGTAAAATTTAAATCACTCGCTGGCATAAATGTTTTAGGATACGGCCGCCACCATTCGGGATTATGCGCAATCTTTTCACTGTATGTTAGCGGGTAAGCTGTGACTTTTTTGCCTAATTTATTGGCTAAAACCTGCCCAGAAGGATACCTGCCATAAGCGCCAAAGCATGATTGTAACTCGATAGCGCCGACCGCACGTAAATCAATCGTATCTTCTGTTCTTAACATTAAACCTCTAACAACATCGGCAAGTTCTATTGAATCCATATAATTAATAATCGATGGTGCCCCATGGGCCCTAATCAGTAATTTATTACCTTTTAAACCAAACATGGAATCTTTACCTAACAATGACGCTTGTCGCATCGCCGATAAGTTAACCTTACCTGCCGTTACTTGATAAGAACCAAATTTACCATCAGCAAGTTGGGTAAAATTACCACCAAAAATTAATTCCAAACGATCGGTATGCCTAATGGCAAATTTTCCATCACCCAGGCTAACCATTAATTTCTTAACAGAATAATTATTTTCGTGAAAAGCAACTAGGCTACCTTTAGGCAACGACGCCAATTCCGAATAATGATTAATTTGTTTTTGATTAGTCATCAACTTTTGTAGCGTTTTTTGATGATTACTGGAGGAATATAGCGATTTCGCCACACCATAAAATACCAACGCTTGCTCAGAAGATAACTCACCTGATCGCTCTAATAGCTCAGCAATACATTTTGCTGAATCGGTCATAGCCTCTGAGACTAAATCTTTCGCAACTTGGTCTATCGGTTGGCCATAACTGTATTTTGCTCCTTTAGGATAACCAGCCCAGACATTTAATCCACCGGCTTCTAATGAACCGGAATGTTTTAAAATACCGCCTTCAAATTGGCCTAATTGTTCTGCCGTAATAATTTTCTTACCATCGCCTAAACTGGCATCCAATAAGCTATTTTTTATACCGGCAAAACGTCCATTACCAACACTAACCATCGCATGTACTGGCCTATCTGCATTAGCCACTGTTTTGGTAAAAACAACAAGCTGTCCTTGTTTAATTTGCAAAAGATCATCTATGGTAGTTATTTTTTGCACATCATTAAATAAATCACTATTACGCAAAAAATCAGTATAATATTTGGCCTTCTTTAAATTTTCAATTAATGAGCGTTCTTGTAGCTCAGTAATGACATTTGCTTGCTTTAATATATCGGCAATATAAAGTTCAGCCGTTTCATACTTTGTTCCCGCCAGCATATTTGAGCGAATAGCCTCTCTTATCCGATTTCTTGGCGCCAATCCTATGTAACTCATAGTGTTGGTGCTATTAAGAATATTAATATTCTGTGATTGTAACGTCATTTTTTTCATTCCTAGCACTAAACTAGCCGTAACAGTTCGATTCATCCCATAATGGGATAAATCATCCAAAATATTATTTGGAGCAACAAATACTTGTTTAGGTAATTTAGTCTTGGCATAGAGCGTCCCTGCCTTAGAAATTATCTTTTTTAAAACCACAAGAGAGATCACGCCCGCAACTTCTAAACCCATCGCAAAAGCGGCTTGATTTAAATAATTATTACGCTCTTCTAGGGTATCGCTATTAGCGGCCTGGCCAAATGAAGGTAACACAGTAATTAAACTACCATATAAAAATCCAGCTACAGGTTCCATAAAAAAAGCAGGTAATATAAATAATTTAATATGTTCGAATATGTTAAATATGCTATTTTCACTATGAGAAAAAACTAATACATCTATATCAGCAAGATACATTTCTAATATATTCTCATATAAATAAGAATAATCCTTACCCTTCTTTATTAGTCTTAACTCTGCAGCAACCATTTTATGAGCTACCGGAAAGTGATAATTAAACCAATCACTTATTTCTTTATTATCTTTTATTTGATTTTTCATATCTCGTAGTGAACTAAATTGGAGACGTTGACCGGTAATGGTCGAGATCACACTAATTGGGGTATTCTCTGGATGGAGATTTTGATAATTAATTGGGTCATTTCCGGTGCGATCCATTATTTCACGCTGTGCATAAACTAACAATGATGGGCTATTTTCGATAAGATAATAGGGTTTATTTTTATTATTATAATCATTAAGTAACGTATCGATATAATGATAAAATTTATTTTTCATATTACCATTATTCTTTAATCCCTCTATATTATTAATATAATCCTTTTGAACATCAAATGAATCGATTTCTTCGATTATTTTTTTATTATATTTATTTGGAAAATTTCTATCTAAATTATACATCATGAAACCTAACTCATGTGATATATATTTTTTATCCCTACCAGCAAGAATATCATATATTGTAAATTTTTTATATTTGCTAACGGGATCAAAAGTACTTAAATATCCAAAACCTTTTCTAGTTATTTTATAATCTACTTCATCTGTTAAAGAAAGGTTTTCAACTTGATATTTATCCTTAAGATTAGATAAAAAATCAGTCAAATATTGAGCTGAGCTTGGCATTAACTTATTAATATCATTTAGTTCTTTTTCTAACTTTTGAAAATTTTTAATAATATAATAATGCGCTTTGATATTTTCACACTCTTCTTCTAAATAATATATTAAACCGGGTTGAAATTCAGCAGGAAACTTTAGTTTAATGTGATCTCTTTTTGAGAAAGGTGAATCAATTTCTTGTATATGTCGTAACATATATTCATAAATTGTGGTTGTATCAACTTGAGTTCTACCATTTTGATCTTTATAACTATAAACATACTCAGTTAATGTAATATCCTCTAATGATAATTTACCAAACACATGTGCATCGGTTTCATAAATAGATGCTAAAACAGATATTGCATAAATATTTAATGTTTCAATTTCTGGATTAATTGTAGATTTGCCACTATTAACTTTTTTTATTATTTTATTTGCTGCATTAATCATTTCATATACTTCTGCTTTTTCTGCCGCAGTCTTATTTTGCCAACCTTCTACATTGAGGGTAATTATATGCTGGATAATATCTTCTTTATTAAAATGTATCGGCGTTTTTACTATACTTTTTAATTTATTTTCATATAATGCTTCAAGCATATTTAAATAGTGATCAGAAACATATTTATCAGTTTGTTCAATTAAAGTAATGATATTATCTAATCCATAAACAAATGCTTTACTACTATCAGCTGAAAGGGAATAATAAAAATTTTTTCAATTATATTGCTTAACGCTTGAATAAATCTAAAAATAGGAATTGTGTTTATTGAAAAGCCCAGCGTACTTAGTTGATGAACACGAGTGGATTTTTCTGCTATCAACAATACCTTACTACAAACTTCAATATCATTTTCAATTCCAATTATTTCATTTTGTATTATTTTATATTTCTGTTCATCTGTTTTTAATATCGTTAATTGCTGTCGACAATTTTCTAGTTGTAATTTTTTTGTAGCAATTTTATCTTTTACTGTAACATAATAATCCAACCCAGTTATGTTATTTAGATGTTTCATATTATTGTCAGCAGCATTAATTAAATTGAGAATATCAACAAGAATATCGCTTGAAATAGTTTTCTTTAAAAAGGTATTACGAATATTTTCTGCGCGCTGATCACTTATTGCATTCATCATTGCAAAATGATCAATGATTTCCGTCCCTTTATCTGATGATATTAGCATTGTCGTTTTTTCATCTAATATTTGTTTTACTGATTTGTCTTTTTTTAGCTTATTATTATTCTCATTGTCCATGTCTAATTTGATAGGATTTATATTTGTAATACGACTAGAAGTTATTTCCATAAATATTCTCGTCTATACAATAAATTATTCTAAAATACAATTATATTAATAGAATAGTAATTAGTAATAAAAAAAATAACAGCATAAAAAATATTTATTTTTTATGCTAAATACTTCTCTAAAAAATAAAAATAATTTATTCAATTCGATTAAGTTAAACATAGTAAAATCACACTAGTACATATTTAGCTAATAAACCAACAAAAACCCCCAATTCCTATAAAAGAAATGGGGGTAATAACTCTGTGTTGGTTATTAAAAAGAAAAATAAAAATGCAGTTTATTTTTCCATAGGGACGAAGAAGATTCTATTTATATCAATATTATCTTGATTTTTAATCGATAGTTTAAAACAAGATGAATACATACTAACGTTTATTTTTAGTTACCATTAAACAATTACCCATACTATAATAATCCTCCCAAAAGTTAATTCTCGAATTAACAAAATAACTTTCTATAGCGATATCTAGTACCCTTGAAACTTTAATCAACCATTCAACATTAATCCTAACTTCACCTCTCTCATAGCGAGAAAGATGTTGTTGGCTAATACCTAATAAAGCTGACAGATCTGCTGCTGAAATTTGCAATTTTTGTCTTTTTTTTCTTATCATTTGTCCAATATTATAATTTATACAATCCATAATATTCACCATCAAATGAGACATTTAGCATGAGGGTATATTAACTAAAATGTTAATCATAATCATGATGAAAAAATTAATAAATACTAAAATATAACATTTAAAAAAAATAAAAGACTAACTTATGATAAACAATTTATTTTTTATTAAAAATAGCTGAAAACAATTGACATCAACAATTCAAATAGTTATCTAAACTTTTTTTAAATAAAACATAATCAATATCATATCGTGAGATTGTTCTAATTTTATTTCTTAACATATAGATGGGTTGATAATCAGGAGCCCCAACTTGCTCAATTTTACTGCAGATCATCTTTTTCTGTTTATCTTGTTGCATAAAATTATTTAAAATAATCCAAAAAGAGTTAGATTCGGCTTTAGTTAAAAAGGCTAAATTCTTAATCAATAAATTATGATGAACTTTTTTAGCATAAAAAGTATTTATTCGATTTGCATCGTAATAGGTATAACTTCCGGCTAATGAATAAAGAAAAACACCTTTTTCATATTGGTGTAATTTTATACAATCCACCATTCTCTTATATAAAACAATCGGTGTAGATTTATTTAAATTATTTTTTACCGTTGTACATTCTAAATGATTATTTAAACCGCTGATTGATAAATTAGTCTGATCATGAAAATTATGGCACCCACTGATGATGCAAGAAAAAAATATAACAAGATAAATAAAAATAGTTTTACTTACCATTTATAATCCTTCCTCTTCACTTTCTTTGGCTTTGTCATATAGTTCACGTAGTTGAGTATAAAAAAGAGGATCTACGCCCCTTGTTTTATTTACTAAGTAGGAATCATTATAATTTGCAATCATTTCATTTTCTTTCAGTCTATCATCTAATGATTTAATTTTTTCGGTAATAGAAGATTCTGTAATAGAAGATTCTGTAATAGGTGACATAATATTATTCATTATCGGAATTTTCATATTGTTGTCCTAAAGGTGAAAGATTATTAATAAGAAGAACAATATTTTGGATCATTTCTTTATAAAAATATTTTTCTTGTATAGATAAATTTATATGTTCTAATATCAAGTTATGTTCAAGTCTTATCATATTATCTTTATATTTAATAAGAAAATAGTTTTCAGCATGGTAATCAAAAATAATATTTTCTTGTTTAAACTCAATACAATTAACAATTTTATATTCTAATTTTTTATATAATTCTGGCTGAATAATAATAAGTTCATCTTTCTCTAAATTATTAGAAAAACTAGCTAAACAGCTATTGATAAAATAAGCAACTAATTTTTCATCATCAATAATCTTATTTAAACATTGATTAACTTGATTTAGTACTTTTTGCTGAATTGCATGATAAATATCATCAGAATTTTTAAAATAACAGATAATATTGTCAATTATACTCTTTAACCCAGCTTTGTAGCCAATTAAAAATGCTTCTTTGCTTATTCTATCCGACTCTTTGACTGCATTTTTGACTATAGTATCGGCATAATTTTTAGACTTTTCAGTAATTGAAAATGCTTTATTATGTTCAGTCAATATCTCTTTTTTTAATAAAACATTATCTATTATATTGAGACTATTGATATCTTTTTGCATATTGAACAGCCAATTTTAATAAATTAAATTGTGGATTTAATTTAGCAAAGTTATAATCATCATTGTCTATACGAGGAAATAATATCGCCAATCTTTTCATTACTGTATCTGACAAATAATCTTGAAATATATATATTTCTTTTCTGGCCAATAACCATAAATCAATATCAGAAAAATTGTTTTTTGCGATAAACACGAAATCATCAATAATATTTAACTGACAAAAATTTCTTATATTTTTATCTAATTTTACTATTTTTCCAGTGCGAAATCATAGTGAACGATAGCGTAAACAAGCTAACATAAAGGAAACTTGCAATATTATATTCCAATTTTTTATAATATATCTTTCAATATGATTGCAATTAAAAGTACTATCAATCGGCAGGGAATAAAAATTTATTACTACACTATTAAAAATCGACCTACAAGCTTTATTATTAAAAATTGCAGGAATAGAAAAATGATCGCTATGCATCCAAGATATCGGATCATATAAGAAAAAATTAATTTTATCACTAGACATCATAACCATTTATTTATTACTTTTATCTTTTAGAATAAGTTTTTCTTTAATAAAATTTGTCATAGAATTATTATTCATAGTAAGTAATGCTGGTATCTTTCTATTTTTATTTATCAAGAAAAATAGAAAACAGATAATTAAGATAATAAAAATATTAGCAAAAAATAACCATATAAAACTAGAGGTTGTCCCCTGATGATGGGATATTAATTTTAATCGATTTATCTGTTCCATTTCTGTGGTAACTACAGAAATATCATCATAACTTACGCCATTTACACTATTTTTTAAAAATCTTTTTATATCATTAATTAATAGGTTTACATCCTTAATCGTATCATTATATTTAATTAATGCCGAGACATGATATTTGTGCTCTTTTTTGCTTTCAACACTATTTAACTCATAGCTAATATGCACATGAGCAGTTACGATGCCTTCAATAGAATGTAAAGATTGTGCCAATCTCTGTTCAATTCCTGAATAGAGGCGTGCTTTTTCAGCTAACGGTGATGATACTAAGCTATTAGACGGAAACATTTGCGCAATTTCTAATCTGGGTTTACGTGGTAAACCGTAACGATTAATCAAATCTACCGCCGGAATAAAATCTTCTTTTTCAATATAAATAATATAACCCGATTTTGCGCTCTCTTTTTTATAAGCATCAATATTATTCTGTTGTAATAAAGCTATCACTTCATTGGCTTGGTTTTGATCCAAATTTTTAAGTAATTCCTGTTCATTACAACCGGTTAATAACACCAATAACAAAATTAAGTTGAGATAAAATTTTTTCATACTAGGTTTTCAATAATGTTTCAACAGCAGTTACTCCTTTGCGAGAGAGCGTTTGTAATAGAGAAAGGCGTAAATTATAATCTGTCGTCCTTTGTTGAAGATAACTTAAACACTTTGGATCAGAATAATTGGCAGGGTTATTTGCTATATTCAATATTTGTTCATATTCCATTTTGGTTGTATAAGATAGCCTAGCAAAATGCGCAATTAAATAATTATCTAAGCCAACCGAACCAGGATGTAAGTTAACAATATCAGTAACATGGTTACTAACAAAGGAATTAATAATTTTTGTTATCATAAATCACTCTTAATAAAAAATATTTTTCTAAAAAGTTTAACGGAAATTAGAAATAATATTGTTATCAACATCTTTAAGCGCTTTTATCACGTTAGATTGGAGATTACGATATAAGGTATATTCAGAAAGTAGAGATTGATATTTAGCTAACAGCATTGGATTTGATGGATCCTTAGTTAATTGTTTTAAGGTGTCATCAAGAGCGATATTCATTTCTTTCACACCATTATCAAAGCTGGCCGCTGTTTTAACCAGATAACCACCAACAGACTGGGTTGCATCAAATTTCTCTTGTTTTTGACCAGTATTAGCCTCATTAACTTTGCTACTGCCAATTGATGCCGACATATAAAACCTCCTGTTAATTTTTATTAAAATAATAGTGAAATGGAGAAGTACGTATATAATTTTTACTACCATACCTAAAAGATTTATCTTGTAGCCAGTCACTATTTAACTCAATAGTAAAATAAATATAATTTCTTCCCCAATTTTGATAAAAATTATTAATAAATAGCTTTATTGACTGTATTTCCTGATCACTTAAATTATCTAAGATAAAAAAAGTAATGCTATTTTTAGAGACAATTTTTTTGTAATTTATTTTTAGTTTTTTAATTCCATGTTCAGAAATATTTTCAATATACTTATCACTGATAGACTTAAAAACCACATTAGTTACAAATAAAAAATCTTTTTTTAACTTTTTGATCAGATAAGATTTTTCTTTATCCGTTAAGCTTGTTCTTTCTTTACTAACTGATATGACTGGCTGCTCAGCTTTATCCAGCTCAATAGCATGAAAATAGACTAGCGGAAAATTTTTTCTCAACCAGCTAGCAAGAGCTCTAAGTTGCTGTTTTTTTGATAATACTTTCACTTGACTAGCATCATCACTATTATTCAATAACTTTCTAGCATGATATACATAGCGTTCTTTACTTGCTAACAGATATATAATGTTATCCTGACCATAACTTATTCGATAATGTTCTAAATCATTACGCAATAAAACAGAAAGCTTAGATATTTTTCTTTGTTCACTAGTAAAATAAAAATAAGCGCAGATACCTATAACTAATAATATCAGTAAAAAAAATAATGTAATGACTAAATAATTTTTCTTGACAGGAGAAAATCTATCTGCCGTTATATCAATAATCGGGTAACGATAATGTAAGACCTTTTCACTAAAGCTATCATCCATGTTACGAATCGCAAATGAAAGGTCATTAATGTAGTATATTTCATTCAATGTAATACTTTGTTCATTATCGACATTTTCATCACTGATTTCTCTAACAATGATATTACCATTACCACTTAATGTATTATTTTCAATAATTATTTCAAAACTATATTCACGATCAAGACAAGGAATGTAAATAAGATTATTTGGATATAGGTTTCCCTTATGTATCGTCTCAATTGTGCTATCATTTGTGACCATAAAAACAGTATGAAGATTATCAAGCAAAAATTCACACCCAGCTAGTTTTCCATTCAGGATCCTAAAAACGAGTTGCTTATCTTTATTCATCTCCATACAGTTAATACTTATCTAATTATTACTTTTGTCTACAATATGTTTTTTTACCAAAAAAAGCATAATCAGATAATCATCAAATTATAATGATAATTAACAAATGAAAAAATAATCCATGTAATATTTACCAATGTAATTAATATGTTTTATTTAAAACTAATTCAGATAAACCTAAAAAATTATATATATCTCCAACAGTTTCTATACTTTCAATATCTTTACTGGTGAAGTTTATCTGATAATAATTTTCTAACTCAATAAATAAATCTATTAGCATTAAAGAATCAGCCATACAATCATATATTAAATGCATTTCTGCTGAAATTTCTTCAATGGATAAATTGAGACTTCTTGCAATAATATTATTTATCATTTTATAATCTAAAGCATCCATTTATTATATTGTCTAACCATAGATAATAAAATAAATTTTATTAAAAAATATAATAACATATTATAAAACAAAGCACTATTGATTAAATTATATTTTTTAAATTATAATTAACAAGTAAAATAAAATATTTTATTTATAATATTAAATTATAACTCTATTTATACTAATATAATATTTATTCTTTATATAATTTAGCAATAACAATTACCAAATTAAGTATTCTTTGGATTATATTCTGGTTGAAATTCTAATCGATACTCTGGATTCCATCCCGTAATATATTTAACATTTTGAAAATTAGTCGCCAATGTTTCAAGCGGAGCACTCGCTTCAACTGATGATTGTTGAAAAATACCTTTATTATTTTCAATTGATTGGGCACAAGAGTTATCATTATTGTGATTTTGTGTGATATCACTAGAGCCAGGTTGTTCTATATCATATTTATTTGAAAAATTTAATGCGTTAAAAGCAATAAATTCACAATTAACTATATTATTAAAGCGCATCAAAATATCTTCTTCATTATTGAGAGTTGCCATTCTTTTATCATAAAAAATATTAAATCCTGCCGAAAAAAGCTGTCCATTTTCTATTTCCCTATCAATTAAGCTTTGTTCTATACCATACTGCTTAAAATGGGCATATAATTCTGTTAATGCAAGTTCTTTGATATAATGAGCAAATGATAATCCATCCGTATTTATAGTTTCACTATATCTAGTTAATAAATACTTAGCCATTTTTTGAAATTTAAGCGCATCCTTTACGCAGCTAGTGGTTGTGCCATTTAATATTGTAATATCACATTTATAATCTAATATTTTTTTAAAAAAATCATTAAATTCTTCATATATTTTCTTTCTATTATTTTTAACTAAACTTGATGTTAATATAAAATTTATTAATGCAATAAAAATATAAAGATGTTCTTTTTGTTTTTTGCTTATTTGGCTAAAAGAATGTTTTTTAAAGATCTCCAAAAAACGATTTAAGATTAATTGACTTTTTCCTTCTAATAGATCTAATTGACGATCAAAACTCATCACAATTGCTGTTTTTTGATCAGGCATTTTGATCTTAGCTTTATACATACGTTCACTTAATAATACATTATTACTCTTATTAATACTGCTATCACATTTATCATTAAAAACAGAAATAGATTGTTTAGAATGAGAAATACCAGCTATCGAATCACTATTACTATTGCTAACTTTCTGGATTTTACTTACGTACCTATTTGATGTGTCTTCAGAACAATTAGTTTGATCTATTGGCTGACTAAAATTTGCTACTAAACTAGCTTTATTAATACAAGATGGTTTAAGCATAACTCCTCTCTAATTATTAAATAGTAAGGAATGATTTATTTGATTCTTGTAACTCCCTAATTGTATTAGTCAATATTTTAATGACATTATCGTAAATAGCATTGGCATTTGAATATTTCTGCGTTACCGTTTGTGAAATGGTTTGAGCTTCTGTTTTAAATTGGTCAAAACCAGATTGCCATGCCGCCCACCGTGCTGAATTAAATGTAGCATCCGATATAAATTTTTTTTCACCTTTCTTCGCGCTAACTTTTGGAAAATTGTTGATGATTTCATCAATAAAGCTGACATCCATTTTAAGATAGATATTATTCTTCTCAATACTAATGGATTTCTTGGCATTCAAACCCAGCTGTTTAGCCCATGCAATCGCCTCATCTTGATTTTTTAGACTACCTTCAGCAGGTACCAGCCTTCTATGGCTATATTTACTTTTCAGTTCTGTAAGCTTATCAATTATCTTTTTTGTTTCATCAAATTTAAACTCAATCGTATCTTTATCGGTTTTTATAGCATCTTTAAATGAGGCGAGTATTTCATTAAGTTCTCTTAGCGCATCCGCATAAGATTTAGCGCTACGTTGAAAAACTTCCAAATAATCTTTATTAATATTAGTAATACTTTCAAATAAACTTTTAGCTATTTCCACGCTTGATTTAACCTTAGAAAAATTAGCACGATTAAATAATAATTTTTTTGCACCAGGTATATTTTCTTCTGTATATTCATCTATTACACTACGCATTATTCTTATTTTTGTAGCAATCTCTTCACTGTTTTTCCCCTCATAATCAAGACTATCCAAAAACGGTATTATTGCCTGACTTTCTATCTGTTGTCCGCCTCGTAGGGCGTCTGCAGATGACAACAAACGTTCATTATTGTTTATCTGTGCTGCTTGTTGATTTGATTTTTCACTGCCCGCTGGATTTTTCATTGCCTGAATTAACTTTTTATTTTTCCTAACTAAATCTTCATTACGGTTACGCAAATATTTTAGTTTATTTAATTCACCATCCTGATTAGCAATAACCGTTTTATTATGACTTGCCTGGGAAGAATTACTATCAGCCTTATCATCGTTATCATCATTTTTATAAAAAATTAATGCCTGATTTATAAAAGGGTTATAAATTTCCATCTCAATTCCTGTAAGGATCTTGACTAAAAACTCCAATAAGGGCGCTTAATATCAGCCTTAAATTTTAGTCGTATTAGTCTAGCAGTTTACTTTTTATCTCGAATACCGTTAACAAATTAACCAATAATAGCTCGACAAGTTTGAGCTCTACGTCGATATTCTTCCATGAACATATCTAAAATTTGTTTTAACAATGTGATAAATTCTTCTTGGGCTTTTTTAGAGATTTGCGCTATGTCACTAAAGGCACGTTCTTTTGCCAAATCAACCTGCGATTCAGCCGATTTTTCTGCCTGCGCTGTTGCATTCTGCTGTCCAGCCATCTGGCCTACCACTGCCTAATTTTGATTTACTGCATTTGCTGCCACTAAACTTTTCTGCGCCTCATTTTGCGTTTCTCGCCCAGTCAGCTGAAACATCTGTGCTTTAGTTTGAGATTCCTGTGATTGAGCCATAAAAACTGATGCAGTCTCATTATCCGTACCGGCACGCGATGCATTGTAGGCTGCATTTCGTTGCTCTATTGCATCTGCATTTAATTTAACGGCTTGAGTATCATGAAGTTTGAGTGACGAATTTTGTTTAGTTAAGCTCTTAATTGACCCAAAAGTTCCAGCACCAGCCATGGCAATAGAAACCATTGCCGTTGTTATTGCTTGTTTTTTCCCTTCCTGAGCCGCTTCAACCATATTATTAGCGCTTGATTTAATTGAATCATAGGCGATCTTAACCTCCATATTAGCTAATTGACGACGCATCTCTAACTGACTTAAAGCCGCCATCAACATTGCCTGAATTAATTTATCCTGGTTACCGGTATAGCCATTAGCCAATTGGGTGATCTCAAAACGATTGCAATCATTTATGTTATCATCAATTTTGATAAGCCCTTCTTTATCTTTAACTGATAGCAAAAAGTTAAATAATTCTGCTCTATTTTCAACATTAGCGAGTAAGCTTTCAACAGCTTCTTTTACATCACTAGCTAAATCTTTTCCGCCAATCTTGACAGGTTTTCGTAATACAAGTTTTACCAATTCATCGCCTGTTATATTTATATTATTTATTATATTTTTTATATCGGCTGCTGTTGGTGCAGATCCAGCTAAAGAAGGTTTTTCCGTATTAGAAATAATCTCTGGATCATCAATATTAGGATTAGTTGGGTATGAGATAGCTTTATTATCAGAATTACTTATTGCTGTCATATTTTCCTCGTTAATTTAAGCACGCAAAGACTTACTGATATGTTTACCAGTATCATTTTGAGCAGTAATTATCTCTGCAATATCAGAAAATAATTTCATGATGCCCTCTTGCAGATGTTTATAAGTTGTAAATAAATGCTGTGAATCATCCATTAAACGGTCAATTTCATACCGTTCTAACAACATATTAGCATTGATATTGGCTTTCTGTAATTCAGCATTGGCAACATTAATTCTCAATCCTCCTTGGGTTGCGGTATTGCTAAACATGATTACTTGATTAGCCATAGCTAATCTATTGCTGGTAATTCTCAGCAAACGATGAATTTCTTCCGGTGTACTTAGCTTCATATTTTTAAATACCGACTTATTAACGTGGTGAGTTGCTTTTTCCATCATTGCTGAAATCTTACTGGCAACTTGTTCTAACTTTTTAGCAATTTCATTGATTATTTTTTTTACTAGCGCAGATGTTTGATTACTCATATTCCTTACTGCGTTTGGAATAATTTTCTTTATTACCTGAGTAATTGCTTGTTTAGCGACTTGCATAATTGAGTTGATAAAAGTTTGCGACATCTTTTCAAAGAGAAATTTTGCCGCAGATTTCGCCACATAAGCTAAAGCAATCATTGCAGCAACCGCGACCGCCGCAGTTGCAATGCCTTTTGCTATTGACAATAAATCAGTGCCAGCCGCCTTATCGATCTCTTTTAATAAATAACCAAGTGGCGTATATTCGAATATCGCATCGACAACTTTACCTATTATCTCCATTAATGGCATAAAAACATGCTCCATTAACGGACTCATGATCCTATCGGTTAATGATCGACCTGTCGCTTTTTCAGCAATAAAATCTGCTGCTAATAACGCTACGCCAACCGCCATTAAAGCAATGCCAGCGCCGCCAAATAGTGCACCGACTGCACCAATAGCCATAACCAAACCACCCAAAATTTGTCCGACACATTTGGCTATTTTTTGCGTTTCTTCGGCTTTTTTTACCTGTTCTTCATATTCTTCAGCTTTGCGTTTTAGTTCATTTTGATTCGCCGTTGCTCGTTTACGATTGATTTCAAGATCATCCTGTAATTTATCAACGGCGCTATTGCCAATAATAATAATTAATGTTGTTAAAATTTCTAACAACTTAGCTGTGTTTGACATAGCCTCTTCAATATGATGTTCAATAGGTTTATGGCTTTCTATCTCGTATGCTTTAAATTCACGCAATTTATTTAGTGCATCATCAAGTAAATCAGCACATTGAGCTACATTATTAATAGCAGTTTCACACTCATTTGATCCCATCTCAAATAAGTTATTTAATTCAATTAATTCACTTTCTTTTTGCTGAATAAAATTTGTAAGGGTATTTATTTCCTCTGCTAACTTTTTTTCTAAGAGCAAACTATTTTCAGTAAGATTTTCTTTTATATTTTCTGTTAAATTTTTATAATCTAGCTGCTTATTATTCAGTTCATTTTTTTTAGCATGAAGTTCATTCTCAAGCGCTTGTTTACAAGATTTTGCTTCTTGTAGTTTCATCGTCATGCTATTTAAATACGCTAATTGTTGTTGATATTCATGATTCAATTGATCAATTTCGCTTGATAATTGATTAGCATTTTCAGTCCTAGCCTTTAATTTAACATTAAACAGTTCAATTCTCTGTTTTAAATTTTCCCCTTGAAGATCGACAGTAATTTTTTGCATTTCAGCCAAAATAAATAATAAGTTACCTTTTCCTGGTAGTGAAGAATTTGGCTTTCTAATTTGAGGAATATCAATTGAACTATTACAAATTTCTTTATTATTAGGATCTGATTTTAGAATTAGTTCTAATTTGGCTTTATTACTTAACTGAGTTCTTTCTTTGGGAGAAATAGTCATTTTATTTTTAATAACGCTAGCAATTTCATTAAAATGATCATCACTGATATTTTCATTATTAAAATTATTAGAAAAATTTTTCCTTATATTTAATGTGTCTATCTCTCCTATATAATAACTCCTAATTAAATATATATTATTACGAAGTTGAACTTTCTGTTTTCACTTCTGATTCTGATAATTTCGTTTCTTTAATAACCTTACGATAAACTTCAGCTTTTTTTACTAATTTAGCATCCGTGCTTTCATTACAAACTAAATCAAAACAATAAAGAGCTTTAGCAATATCGCCCATTTGTAAATGGCATTGGCCTGAATAAAAAACAGGGCAATGATTATCTTTTGCCATCACATAAGATAAAGCATAAATATCACAAGCTTTGGCATAATCCTTTTTAAGCTGATAAACAACGCCTAAGCCAATGAAATAATCTGCATTTTTTAAATCATACATACATAGAAATTTAAAAAACTTTTCGGCTTCATCAAGCCTACCTTGTTGATAAAATTCATAAGCATGGGCGTAAATATTCTCTAAAACATTTTCATCTATTTCATAGATATCTTTTAATGTGGCACCCGTATTCATAACTGTCAGAATAGTTTCTTCAAGACCAAAACTATCTTGTTCATTCTGAGTAAGAGATATATTTTCATTATTACAGGGCATAGTAAATCTCCTGAATTGCTATTAGCATTCATTTTCATAATTAAAACAGATAAATAAATCATGTTCACATAAATAACGCTCATTAAAAAATAGTAATTCTTTATGTAATTTAGTTATCCCACTCATTTTCTACTTTTTGTAACCAACTAAGAATTTTAATTACTTCACCAATTTCCTCTAAATTAATAAAAGAATAAAGTTGATGTGTATTATATATTCGACGTGCTAATGCAATATTTTCTATCACAGGTACGCCCTCTTTTTCAGCATAAGCTCGCGCAGCAAGTGCACGTTGATTAGTTTCAAGTACCGAAACCATGGGTATTGCAACTATCTGCGGATTTAAATAGATACCAATAATTATATGTGTTGGATTAGCGAGCATGAATTTGGAACTCTTAATATCTCTTTTTACTTGTTCAGATAAAATCTCGACATGCAATTCTTTCCTTTTTGATTTGATTTCAGGATTTCCTTCCTGTTCTTTATATTCACGTTTAACTTCATTTTTATCCATTTTTAAATCTTTAATGTGAATAAAATATTCTGCAATTGAATCCAAAATTAAAACAATAATAGATGAAGATAATAAAATAATAATAAAATCACTAATTAACTCTTTCCAAACGATAAAAATGCTTTCAATATTTAAATAAATTTGAGAAAAAATAATTTTTTTATTATTATTCCAATAAATATATGTAACAATAAAAAATATTATAATGAATAAAAATGTTTTAATAAAATCTTTTATAGTTCTAATGCCAAATATCTTTTTAATCCCATTAATGGGATTTAAATTATTAAAATCTAACTTAAGTACTTTAGTTGCAATTTTAAATCCTGTCTGCGCCATCGTTGTTAGCATAATAATTAATATACATAAAAAAAGGAAGGGCAAAAAAATCTTTAACGCTGTAAAAAGAAGAATAAAAGTATAGTTTAATGGTCTGATACTATGATTATTTTTTAATGTATTCGCCCAAATATCTATTATAGTTTTAAAATTAATATAATTCATTAAATATAAACAACCTAAAAAAATAAGGCAGCTAATAACCAAATCTTTACTTTTAAAACTTTTTCCTTTTTGTGCTGCATCTTTTAACTTCTTAGGCGTTGGTTTTTCTGTTTTGTTTGCTGACATAGCATTCCATTAAATACTGTTTTGAATTAGTTTAAAAGATATTTGCTGCATGATTAATACCGTTTCACTAAAAGATGAAGAAAAATAAATCATCAACATAGTAAAACAAATTAAACTTTTAACAGTTAAAGCAATAGAAAACGGATTTAATTGGGGTGCATATCGACCAAGGAGTCCAAGCATAACTTCTGTGACCAAAAAAATAATAATTAATGGACTGGCTAACATTACTGCTTTTGAAATTGCATAAGAAATAAAAGTTAAAATATTTGTAACTGATGGAAATTCCATTGCAAAAGGTAGCCACAAACGATAACTATGGTGATAAATTTGCAAAATTGTTATCACTCCATCATTAGCTAAAAATAGTGTCACCGCAAATAAATTAAAAAAATTAGCCAGTTCCGATGTATCTACACCATTGATAGGATCAATACTACTACTTAATGTCGCTCCTCTTTGATTATCAATAATATTTCCGGTTATTTGTAACACAAAAAAAGGTAAAGAAATAAAAATAGCAATCATTAACCCAATAATAATTTCTTTTAACAAGATAACTAAATAACCCACCGATTCTAGTTGAGGTAAATCATAGGTATCATAAGGCCATATACCGATAGCAATAAATAACGCAAGAGGAAATTTTATTGTGGGAGATAAAATATTGTTAGATAAAAATGGAATAATAGAAAATATTGGAAAAATACGGGATGCTATAACAACGACATGAGATAAAAAATTATAAATATTAAAATAAGCATTAGGTTCTATATGCATAATATTACATCACGATAAGGCTAATTTAATAACTTCTTGTGCATAACTTAAAAGAACTTCGCTATACCAACCTGAAAGTAAATATAAACATCCCATTACCCCAATTAACTTTAATCCAAAAGGCAACGTTTGTTCTTGTAGTTGAGTAACCGTCTGAAAAAGTCCCACAACCAAACCAATTACTGTTGCGACTATGACCGGTAATAATGAAAAGATCAATATTAGATATAATGCTTTATTACTCGCAAAAATAATATTAGTCATAAATTTTATATCTTATCCTGTTGCTAATTCAATATACTGAGTTATTAAACCTTTTGACAATAAACTCCATCCATCTAAACATATAAATAGAATTAATTTTATAGGAACCGATATTGTAACCGGACTCATCATCATCATTCCAAGTGATAATAAAATACTTGAAATAAGTAAATCGATAACAACAAAAGGTAAATATAAATAAAAACCGATAGTGAAGGCATTTTTTATTTCACTTAAAGCATATGCTGGAAGTAATGAAATAATAGAGCTATCATTACCATTTTCATTGTGATTATCATTTCCATCATTGGCGTTTTGATGTAACTTATCAAAAAATGAGACTAAATCTTCATCTGAATATTTTATTAGATAATTTTTATATCCACTGAGCCCAGAATTTACTGAATTAATAATAGAATCAATATCTTTATAATCTATATTGACCTTATTAAATTCTTAATAACTGGTTTTCACTATTGGCAGTAATACAAAAAAAGATAACATTAATGCAATCCCATTTAACACCATATTAGAAGGAATTTGCTGTAGTCCTAAAGCATTCCTTGCCATAATAAAAACAATAGAAAATTTTATATAGCATGTTCCCGTCGCAATAAGAAATGGTAATAAGGTTGAAAACGCTAATAGGGTAATCAGAGAAATATCATCATTCATAATTTCTACTTATACTCGCTTTATTAATAATTAGTTATTTTTCGTTATGAAATAAATGAGTGATCTCTATGCCTAATCGATCTTCAATGCAAATTATATTACCTTTTGCAATTAAAACTCCATTAGCAACAATTTTAACATTATTTTCTGCTGCTAAATCACATGGTAACACTTTACCTTGGAAAATACTTTCTAACTCCGATAAAGGAATTTTGTTTTTTTGTAAAATATATTCAAGAGTGATAGGAATATCATCTTTAGATCTTATTTTATCGCTAGAATTAATTAGAATATTATCGTCACTGATTGCATCATCAATATTCTCATCATAAAAATTTGTATTTACCATATAAACTCCATTATCGTTAGTAAAACGACCAATAACTTTGTTCTGAATAACCACATCGTACGTTTGCTGATTTACAAATAAAATATCACCTACATTGACTTTATTTAAAGTTAATACTGTGATCTTGCTAAAACCCATTCTTAAAGTTAATTCCACTGGGATATGATCACATTTATATTTCTCTAATTTACTTACATAATTTAAGTCATTATCAATATCATGGATCCATATATTACCATAATCTGTCCTAAGCATAGCTATGATATTTTTATAATCGCTATCGTTACAATTAACTTTCCCATTACTATATATAGCATTAAATTCTAATTCAAAAGGTAAAAGTTCATTTATTGTATAGCTATTTAAAAAAAGGGCTTCTAATTCTTCAAATTTCCAGGCATACATAGATAAACCGTTTAAATCTGGTTTTATTAATTCTAACCATTCACTTAAGTCTATTATTCCTTTCCAATTTTTATCAGTAAAAAAAGATAATAAGAATTCTCCAATTGGCAGTGGAAATTTTTTTTGACTAATTCCTTTTTTTTGCCAAGAAATTAACAATTGTTTGAAATTAATTTCCTTGTGGCTTTTTGTAGACAAATAATTTTTTAACATTCTTTATCCTCAATAACCATTTGATATTTATTATTTTTTTTATTATCTTCATCTTTGTCATCTTTTCTTATAATGAAAAAATTTTTTTCACAATTGCTATTACTATTTAAATAGTTATGAATTCTATTATCAACTAATGAATCTGATGGACAAAAGCTAAATAATGGATAATGCTGTAGATTCTTATTTATACTTATATCTACATAATGTGTTTTTCCCCATTTTCTGAAATAATATTTTAATTCTCTATTTTCATTAGAACTAATAAAACTATTTTTTATATTGTTATTTTTTTGTGGATCTTCTGATGAAGGTAACTCTATATTTTGATTAAATGTTTTTTTGGATAACAAAAATGTAGTAGGGTAATCATAACTATCTTTATCAGTCATTGGTATTTTTTCATAACTTGCTATCAAATTCATTTCTGGAGAATCAAATAAATTATTCACGCTACTTTTTTTGTTTTGCCCACAAGATCCTAAATCCACAGTGTCAATTAAAGTCGTTATATAGTTTGCATCAATCGTATTATTGATGCTTAATTCATTGATAATGTTCTCTTTTTTTACAAGGCTATCTTCATGTTTTATAGCATGTATTTGGCTAGATATTTTATTGCTGGAATGATAATTTTTATGACTGTTAAATTTATCATTCTTTATCTCTTCTCCATTGGCAAAATCTTTGAAGACTGAGTGATTATTTATTATAATATTTTTTATGTTGCTTTCTGATAGCTTTAAAGACATATTATAAAGTTGATTATCTATTATTATACTATCTTTTACTTCATTTTTTATTAAAAAACTAATTTCATCAATATTGGTAAGATAATCAACTTCATCAATTTCATCTTTATTTTTGCAATCATAAAATATAGTATTATCATTTGATAAATCAATATCATTAGTTTTTGATAAATCGATTTCAGATAATAATCTATTATTTTTTATATTTTCTTTAATAATATCATCTAATGAGCATGTTCTGTTTTGCTTTGATTGTATATTATAAATTTTTATTAAACTTACTTTTGGCATAAAGAACTTCCTCTATTTCGTTTTCTTCAATAAGATATTTCCTTTGAATAATTTTAACCATTTCTTTTTTCAATAAAAAAATATACTTTTCACTTTTCATATGTAATTTTTGTTTAATATTTAATTTTTCTTTTTTTTCTAAAATAACAGCCTGATGAGCAGCTTCCTTTTTAGCTTTCTCCAATTTCAAATCTATTAATTGATGATTAAATACCGCTTGTTTTCTTTTTATTGCTAATAACTCATCTCTTGATAAAAACCCTATATTATTAATATCTGCCAATAAGGTATTAATAAACAAAATTTCTTTATTAATCTCATTGATCTCTTGTTCTATTATCATTATCTTATTTTCTAATTTCTGCAGTAAAATATCGTTCTGATTTATTTTTTGGCATTTTAAAGTATGCCTTTTTTTTACATTACGATAAAATTTCATACATCTCCTGTTTTATTAATGCAAAAGATTTTTTTTCATCAGGAGATTGTATAAGCCAATTATTTATTTTGTTATATTTATATAACATCTCATCATTTTCACGGTTTTCACCTTCTTTATATTCGCCTAAATCAATAAATATTTTCAATTCTTCAATTTTACTTAAGATTTTTCTTACTTGTGCAGCATGACTCAAATGTTTCTGATCACATATATGAGAAGCTACCCGACTTATACTTTGTAAAATACTAATAGCAGGGTAATGACTTTTTTCTGCCAATTTACGATTTAAATAAATATGTCCATCAAGAATAGAACGGATCTCTTCTGCAATCGGATCTGGCTCATCATCACTTTCTAATAATATAGTATAAAACGCCGTTATTCCCCCTTTTTGTGTAAGCCCTGGCCGCTCTAATAATTTTGGCAATGCTTCAAATACAGAGGCAGGATAACCTCTTCTTGCGGGAGGTTCTCCCGCAGCTAATGCCACGTCACGTAATGCTCTCGAATAACGTGTTATTGAATCTAAAAATAGCACTACGTTACTTCCAGCATCACGAAAATATTCAGCAATTGTTGTGGCAACCAGCGCAGCATTTACCCGATCTATTGAAGAGTAATCAGAAGTGGCGTAAACAATAATACATTTATCAATATGACCCGTTTGTTTCAATGTATCAACAAATTCTGTTAGCTCACGCCCCCTCTCACCTATTAATGCGATAACAAAGATATCTGCACTGGCATGTTGTATCATCATATGTATTAGTGAAGTTTTTCCACATCCAGCAGAAGCAAAAATACCCAATCGTTGACCAATACCACAGGTGATTAGCCCATCGATCGCTTTAATACCAGTTACAAATGGATGCTGTATTGGTTTTCTCTGCAAATAATTTGGTGGACTTTGGTTAATACCACGCTTTTCATTAGTTAATAACCCACTGTTTTCTTTAAAACGTTCAGCTATATGTCCCATTGAATCAATGACACAACCTAATAAATCTGATGAAAGTTTTATGGTAAAATGTTGTTTTAACGGAATAATAACACTCTCTTTTGAGATCCCTATCGATTCACCTATTAGCCCTAGTATTACAGTCTCTTTTCGAAAACCAAGAACTTGTGCCTTAGCAATAATTTTTGTATCTCGCCAATTTTTATGAATATGGCAAATTTCACCAATTTCACAATCAGCAATATTGGCCTCAATCATTGTTCCTAATAGAGACTGAATCTTATATATTCTATGGCTTAAAGTGATTTGATTCATTAATGCAGCATCTCTGAATAATTATTTATTAAATGGAAGAATTCTTCCAATGCCGCAGAAAAGCCTGCTCCATCGGCTAAATATGCTGGTGAAACAACGCCAGCCAAATTAATATATCTATTACGAGAAATTAATTGTAACTGTTTTGTCACAGTAAACTGACATTCTTCCATTAATTTTTTTAATATTTTTTCGCTTAATTGGTAAATCACATTACTTTCCTCTTCGCAAAGAGGACTCCACAACCATACATAATTATCATCAATGCTTATATTGATATCTAATGAATTACTAAACTCTAATGTAATCGTGGAATGTCCATCAAAATCAGAAATTAAATTTTTATCGCACCCACTATGTACCAGTGCATCACGAACTAATAAGGCAATATCAATATGCATACTCTCTCCATTTAGCTTTAAATCGTTCTTAATACATTTACGGAAACCGTTTCTGTTAATTCACCAAAAGAAATAACATCTACATTATTAAATTTGTTTTCAACAAATTTTTTTAAAAATCTTCTAATATCAACTGAACATAAAATTACGAAATCATTATAAGATAAAGGTAGGCTATCTAAAGCTATGGATATTTTATCTAGTAAATATTCAGACTCTTTTGGTTCTAAATTCAAAAATGCACCGGCCGAGGTATTCCTAATATTACCTCGAATAATTTCTTCATTTTCATTTGATAATAAAATAACGTTTAAATTATTTCCTCTTGAAAATTTGTGACAAATATATCTTCCCAATGCACTACGGATATGCTCAACTAGTAAAATAACATCTTTCTCCTTTGGAGCCCATTGTGAAATAGTTTCCATAATTAACTTCATATTTTTTATTGATATTTTTTCATTAATCAGCCGTTGTAATATTTCAGCTATTCTTTGAATAGTTGCATGTCTGACGACTTCTTTAATAAGATCTGGATATCGTTCTTCTAAATTATCAATTTCTTGCTTGGCTTCTTGTATACCAAAATATTCGTGTACATAACGAGTGAGTATGTTGGCTATGTTAAAATAAATTTCATCAATATAATGGCGACATAAATAGCCTATTTCTTTTATTTTTTCATAATCCGTTTCATTTATCCAAATATCATTATTAATAGTAATCTTTTCGATGCCAAGATGTTCAATTTCATCGGTCTTATTAATTAGTCGATATCCATCATATCTAACATAGAATTGATCTGCTTTTATTTCATTAATTAATAGTACTATGGTATTTTCTTCTAAATCATCAGAATCACTTATAATAATATCAGGCAAATTAATTCCATAATCTAAATAAAATTTATTTTTTAATTTGATAGAAATATTTTCTTTTTTTAATTTTTCAATTGCGCTTTTATTAACAATCAAAATTAAAGGGAGCGTTTCATTTGTTTTTTTATTAATTACCCCTTGATCATCTATTTCTAAATCGGTTATTTCGTTCTCTTCAATTAATGTTGTATTTTCTTTCTTTGGTATATTTCTTTTAAATTGAAGATAATAAATACTAGTCAATATTGCTGAAATCAATAAAAAAACAATAAAAGGAAAACCAGGTAAACTTCCAATACTCAGTGCAATTATTGCTGAAATAATCAAAATTAATGGATTAGTTAATAATTGGTTAATAATTGTTCTACCTAAGTTTTCATTGTCACCATTCACCCTGGTAACAACAAAACCTGCTGCAATCGCGATTAATAAAGCAGGTATTTGTGCAACCAATCCATCACCAACCGTCAAAATCGTATAGGTTGCTAAGGCATGCGAAAAATCCATCTGATGCTGACTAACACCAACACTAATGCCACCAATAAAATTTATGAAGATAATAATAATACTAGCAATCGCATCACCTTTGATGAATTTCATTGCACCATCAAAGGATCCGTAAAGCTGACTTTCCCGTTCAACAACACTACGACGACGTTTAGCTTCCTCCGCATCAATAATACTAGAGCGTAGATCAGCATCGATACTCATTTGTTTGCCAGGCATACCATCAAGAGAAAATCGGGCCGCAACTTCGGCCACACGTTCTGAACCTTTGGTAATAACCATAAACTGTACAATAGTTACTATAGCAAAAATAACAAACCCTACTACTAAATTATCAGCAATAACAAATTGGCCAAATAAAGCGACAATCTCCCCTGCATCAGCTTCACTTAATATTAATCGACTTGTACTGACGGTTAACGATAATCTAAATAATGTTGTTATCAATAAAATAGCAGGAAATGATGAAAAATTTAGTATTCTATTTACATAAAATGAAGATAAAAATACTAATGCAGATAAAATAATATTTAACGCGATTAAAAAATCAACTAAATAGGTCGGTAAAGGAATTACCAACATTGAAATGATGACAAAAACTAAAATTAATACAAACAGTTCTGAATGTCTTTTTATTTCATTTAGAAAATTATTCATATTTACTCAATTATTATAGTGATTTATACTATCTTATATGAAAAAAAGTATTTAATTTTTCTATCAACTGATCTTTTATTATTTCTTTATCATTTTCATTAATGAAAATATATAGCGGTAATTTTTTCACTAAATTATATATTAATTGAGTTATTTTTCCTTTATCCTCATTGCTACTATCTGCTTTTAATAATAAATCTAGAAAATCCCCTGTTGCATTAGGTTCCTCAAGTGCGCCAATAAAAAATAATGCTATATTCAACTCCAGAAAGGGAATTGCTTTACTTTTATAATAGTTAATTAAAGAAACAACAAAAAATTCATCACATGATTTTATTGTCTTTATCTGATTTAATCTTGCCAATAAATTACCAAATTCTATTCGACTACAACTGGGATCATTGGAATTAATATCAGTAATAGTTGCATTTTCGATAAATTGTAAAATTATTTTTCGATGTTGTGTTCCATAGGTTGAAATCCAGCTACTATAAATTTGTATCTCACACAAATCTGTTTCAATAAATTGTCTATAACTTTCACGCAGTAAATAAGGTTTAACATCTATTTTAGAACTAAATATACGTGCTTTAAGTGCAACATTAATCCCTGATTTTAAACGTTTTTCATTTGTGGTTTGTTCTACATAACTTAATACATCTATCATTTTTTTTCTATTTTTTTCATGTAGCCTATTACGCCTAATTAAAGCCCGTAATACAATCACTAAATCACTATCATCAGTTATTAACTTTCTAAGTTCTCCTACTAAATGTTTAGTTATACGATCGGCTGTAGATAAAATATTTACTACTTTATCGATTTTTTGATCGATCTCTTCATCTAAAACATTGTCAAATTCATTATAATTTTCTGGTTCACTTTTTCTAACTAATTCTCTTCTCTGTCTAATTTGCGACAGTAATAGTACTTTCCCTTGTTCATTACCTAATTTTTTTCTTTTTTGACTATATTGATATCTTTCTTCGATGTCAGTCTCGTTTTCAGCGTCGAAGGCCTCCTGCCGATCCACTTTTTCCTGATTATTCACTTTTTCCATAATTAATTTTTGTCTATGGCGCTGCATGTGCTGCACCATATTATAAGAATTATTTATGTTATTATTCATCAACGATTACTCAGAAAATTTGACATCCAATCTTCTAATTTATTATCAAATTTATCTTCTATTACTTTTTTAGCAATATTTTCCGCACTCGTGCTTAAAGGATTAATAATCTCTTTAGGCTGTATAAGAAACACTCTGACTAAACTATCTTTTTTTTCAATATTATAACGAAATAGACTACCTAAATAAGGAATATCTCCAAGTAATGGTATTTTTTCTTCTATATTTCTATGTTCGTCACGCGTATAACCACCAATTAACAGACTTTTATTTTGAGGAACTCTAGCAATAGTACTAATATTTGTTCGTCCTATTTCTGGTAACTGATCAGTTATTTGCCCTCCGCGGCTACCATCTTCAACAGTAATCATCATTTCAATTTGATTATTTATAGTAAACCTAGGTAACACACTAATCGCGGTACCATAAGTAACATTTTTTAAATCTGTTGCTCTTTCACCAATTAATTTGGTATAAAAAGTTCGATTATTATCAAATATTGCTGGAATATTTTCTTGCGTTAGCACCATTGGTCTAGAAACAATATTAGCTTTTTCATTTCTTGTTAATGCAAATATATCGGCCATAAAACTGGCTCCATCAATAGTGCTTGTTGTTGCATTTATTGATATACCTAATTTTTGCCCAATATTAGCACCGCCTCTCCATTTTATACCGAGTTGATCAAGTGCTTTTTTTTCAATATCAATAATCCATACTGATAGTTCTATATGCCTCTTGGTTATATCTAACTGTTCTACAATTTTTCGTAAATAATTTACCTGTTCTCTATTACCTTTTATTAATAAGCTATTATTACCAGGATTAGATATAATAGAAACTGTACCCTTGTTTAAAGATAAATCTTCTATTAAAGACGAATTGTTGTTCTGATTAACTAAGTCGTCTTGATTTTTTTTTAGCGTATAATTTTTTAATTTTGAAATATTATTACTTGAAGCATCCATCAATTTATTTATTATTGATGCCATTCCTGGAATAATAATATCATTAAATCTATATTGATAATGACGATCTTCTACAAATGTATTATATAATGACACAATTGCTATTTTTTCTCGGCCATCAAAGCCTATAGTAGCTTCATCTAAAAACTGGGTGGTATTAACTATTGTCTCGACATAGACTGGTGGTCCAGATATATAAAATAAACGATTGTTACTACCAAAGCGTAGCGGATAACGTTCATCATACAAACCTGAATCTTTTAAAAAATTTTTTATCTCTTGAATTGTTGTATTATGTAAGGTAATAACAGTATTACGCATTTCGAGCGCATCACAAATGTATATTACTTGGCCATTATCGTACCACATCAAATTAAGTTGCTGAGTAATATCTCTTAAAGTATCAAGTGGATATTTAAGATCAAAGTCGCCAGTTATTTTCTTTTTTACAGCAAGTTGACTAACTACAATTGGTTTATTAATTACCGAAGATAGAGCATCAAAAACACCACGTATGGTTTCATTTTTAGCAATATAACCTGATTCAATACTTTGCTCTGATGCGGCTTTAGAACTTGACAATAATATGAAATTTAAAAACACAAAAAAAATTAATATACTACTATCTTTTCTTATCTGTAATCTCTTCATCGGTGACACTAGGCCCTTTCTTTTGATAGTATCTTTTTAACCGGCTCGGACTTATCCCCAAAAAACTCTTCACTTCATCAGAAAAATGAGACAGGTTGGAATAACCATATTTAAAAGCTATTTGTGTAATATTCTGATTTTTATCATTCAAATCTAATAACGCATTAACTAACCGCCATTTTTTTAACTCAGTTTTAGGAGAATTACCTAATGCATTTCCTGCTAGTTTCCTAAAGTAAGAAACTGATAATCCATATTTTATACTCATTTTCTGTAATTTTTGGTTTCCTTCCAACATCGATTCTTCAAGCAGAAAACGGACAATACGATATTCTTCATTTTGGCGTAATAAAGAAGAAAACCTTTCTGCCTTTTTCTCTTTATTAATTTGTTGACTCAAAAACCAATATTCTAGATTTTTTTGTTTTTTATAAGTATCAAAATTAAAATTAATAAAAGCAGAAAGATAATTATTTTTAAAATTATGAATTTGATTATTTGCTTTATCAATAAAAGCCTGCATTTTAGCTAAATGTAAGATATTTTCTTTTTTTAACCTGATTTCACCCGATAGAACATCTATTTTAGAAGGTAAAATCGTCATGATCCCACTCTCTCCAATATCCAAACAACAAATTTCTTGATTTTTTTTTGAACTAATGCGAAGTTCTGTTTTACTGACTGCGGTAACATAATAAAGAACTGGATTTTCTAATAAAATTTCGTCATATTTTAACCACATAGATTCACTCTGCCGCAAAACTTGCTCCTTAACATGAAACCAGCTTCTAGCAAAAAACACGATCCCATTAAACCTTAAAATTAGACAAAGATCACAACCAAATTATGACGAAATCATGACTATTTACATTTAATGTTCAATGTTAAGCGCTGAAAACTATCCTTTATTGAATTTGAAGAACAAATACCCTCTTTAAATACAGGTAATATTCTGCCAATACTTTGCATATAATGCCCACTTTGCCGCTTATCGTGGCTAGGAATTTGGTATAGATAATCGTTCCTAGCGTCCAAATCGATAAGTTTTACATCACCATTAAAGCAATATCCTCTACCATAAATGGTTATAATCAAATTTTCCTGTTTAAATAATTTTCGTAGGGAATAGATACAACGAACAACCGATTCATCTTTTACTTCTCCACCTTGCCAAACATAAGCGACGATATCATCTTTCTTTATAATCTTTTTACTATTAGCCACTAAACAACTTAATGCCCTTAATTCTTTGGGTGGTATTGCAATAATTTCTCCATTTTTCATCAGCATTTCATTGCAATGTAATCGATAATCTAAAAATTGAAAAACTAAATCTCGATGTATCATAATAAGCATCCTCTCTACGACTCTATTTAATAGTCTAATTAATAGCCATCCTTGAAAATGGTATCCATAATAAAATTGCATCACACTATCTGTTATTCTACAGATTTTTTATTATTTACATTAAATAAAATGATTGAAGGTTAAACAACTCTTACCACTAATATAAATAAATTTAAATTTTTTAATTCCATTACTTAACTCCGCTAATGAAACAAGCATCAGTATGATTTTTAAATAATAAAATATATAAGAAGTATAATAATATATTATAATAGTTCTCTATTACAAGAAAAGATTAAAGTCATATTACCTCAATTATGCAATTTGTTTTTATCGATCCGTTTACACATTATTGATAGCCTAAAACTATCAAAAAATAAACACATTAATAACTAATTGATAACAAGGAACATTATCATGTTTCCCATTTATTTACCAAAAAATAAACATGAATAATATTTATTTAATTTTTGACCGATATTTTATTCTTTTATTTAACAAAAATAAAACATTTTGTTATCTAATAATAATTTTTTTTGAACATTTACAATAAAATATTCTTTTTTGGTATTTTATTTGATAATAAATTTATTTGTTAGAAATATTTTTAGCAAATAAAATCTACAGTTATAAATTTATTATTATTTACAACCAACTTTAATTTATTGTTTCATACAGTAGTTTATTAAATATTTTTAATGAAATTCCCTTCTATTTATGTTTAATTTTTAAACAAAAAGGATACATGATGTCTATATGCTTTGCATATGCTAAATTATATCAATAAGTATATATCTGTTATATGGTGCAGTTTTTTTATTTACCATTAATTAACTCAGCATCTTTTTAATATGCTAATTCTCGTTATCAATTATTTTTTTCTGTATAAAACTATACAAAATTTTAATAACTAATATTTTGTACTATATATAGGATAGAAACTCTTTTCCATTTTCGACTATCAATTAAGTAACTACTTTTCTACTAGTTAGGCCTATAATTTTATTTTTTAAGCTTTTTTATAATTTTCTTTAAGCACTTATTAATTATGATACTTATCTTTACCAATAATGATTGATAGATGTTAATACTGAAATAATGCTAAAACTTGAATCTTTTATCTAATATAATAAATAGTAAATAATTTAATATTATTAATAAAAAATTTTATACTATAAAACCTAACTTGCATTATCATCCTGTTTCATATAAACATTAATCTAACAATATTTTGTTTTTGTTAAAATTATTTAATTGGTCATTTTTATATATAAAAATTAATAGCAAAAACCAATAAAATAGAAAAGATTATTTTCAAAAACAAAAATGTTTAACCTAAATATTATTAGAATTATCTTTCTCTTTTATTTATAATATTTCTTGTTTTAATTTATCTCATTGTAAAAACTTTCCCTCCAGTAAATTAGTGACACAAAATAACAAATAAAATAATAATATATAATATTTGTTTTTTTATAAAATACTGCCACTACTTTTCTTATTAATAGAGGATAAATACTGCCATATTAATATATCACCTAGATCCTTTCATTTAACACAAATCTATTGTAATTCTATCCATTTATACAACTATACTTATTGTCATATAATGATTTAATACTGATTATAAAAATATATAAGGGTTATAATGGCAAAATTTTCAACTATTTTAATTCATGGAGGAAAACAGCACGATAAAGCTAATAATGCTATTTTCCCCACTATCACCACAGCAAGTAGTTTTATTCAACAAAATATTGATGTTAATGGTGAATTTAGCTATTCACGAATTAAAAATCCAACACGTTATGCTTATGAAACATTACTTGCTGATATTGAAAAAGGTTTTTATGCTACCGCAACTGCTTCTGGTGTCGCTGCAACATTACTGGTATTAAATTTGCTACCACAAAACTCGCATATTATTGCCATGCAGGGTGTCTATGGCGGCACTTATCGTATATTTGAAAAGCTAATAAAAGAAACAAGTGGTCATAAAGTCGATTATATTGATCTCAATAATCTCCAACTAGTTAAAGAACATTTACGCAAAAATACCCGTCTTATTTGGATAGAAAGCCCAACTAATCCGTTATTAGAACTTGTTGATATTAGTAAAATTTGTCAGTTGGCAAAAGAAAATAATATCATAACCTGTGTAGATAATACCTTTGCCACTGCCTGGAATCAAAAACCTCTTGAATTAGGCGCTGATATCGTCATGTTGTCTACTAGTAAATACATAGGCGGACACTCAGATTTAATTGGTGGTGCCGTCATCACTAATCAATCTACAATTGCCGATAAAATTGACATTATTAAAACAACCATTGGTGCTATTGCTTCTCCTTTCGATGCCTATCTAGCATTAAGAGGTTTAAAAACTTTAGATATTCGCATGACAAGACAATGCGCAAATGCACTGGCAATTGCTAAATTTTAAATAAACATCGTAATATTACAAAAACATACTATCCAGGACTGCCTGATAATCCACAATACTCTATTTGTCAGACACAAATGAAAACCGGTGGCGCAGTTGTTACAATTAACATTAATGGCAATCGAGATAACATAAAAAATATTATCGGCAAATTGCAATATTTTGTTCTGGCCGAATCATTAGGTGGGGTTGAAAGCATGGTAAATCATTCAGCAACTATGTCCCATGCCGCTATGACGGAAGAAGAAAGAGTCAAAATGGGCATTTACGATACCACCTTACGCTTATCTGTCGGGATAGAAGATATTGATGATCTACTTAACGATTCAGAGCAAGCACTTAATTTTTAATACACACCTAGAGACAGGGTATCGCAATGAATGACTACGGGATCTGGACAGTAATTACACCGCTTATCACTATTATACTCGCGATAATGACACGCCAAGTGATCTTATCGTTATTGATAGGTATTTTAGTTGGTTATACCGTGATTAACGATCACAATATTTTGTTAGGCATTCAAGCGACCTTGACAGGAATTATTGCTACTTTTGCCTCCCCCGGTAATACACAAACGATTATTTTTATTTTATTGATTGGCGGAATTATGCGGTTAATTAGTGTGACCGGTGGGGTGGGAAGTTTAGTGCACTTGCTAACCAATAAAACGCGTTTAATAAAAAATAAAAAAGCAATCCAACTGCTTGCCATGTTTATTTCAATAATCATTTTTATTGAAAGTTCCATTAATCAATTAGTCGCTGGTGCTTCTACTAAAAATATTGCCCGCTCTTATGGCGTTTCAGCAGAGAAAATGGCCTATATTATTCAAACGTCGGGTGTCTCGGTATGTTCTTCTGTTATGATCAATGGCTGGGGAGCTGCCATGATGGGAGTGATTGGCGTACAAATTTCTAAAGGTTTTATTTCAGGCGAACCATTCGAAATTCTCGCTACTGCTATGCCATATAATATTATGGCTTGGTTATCATTAGCCTCAGTACTATTTTATATCCTTACCGATTATTCATGGGGCCCCATGAAAATAGCTGAACAAAAAGCGATTGCCAATCAATATAGCTCCCATCAACCATCTTCCATTGCTGATGAAGAGGTCATTGATCATCCAGCAACTCACACTGTATTGAACTTTTTTATTCCTATTCTGGCAACAGTTTTAATGGTACCTATTGCTCTTTATATTACGGGTCATGGCGAATTTACTAAAGGCAGTGGTTCGACCTCTGTTTACTGGGCGGTGATGTTTGGTACTTTAGTCTCCTTTATCTGGTTTTTAGCCCGCCGCATTTTAACGATCGAAAGTTTCTTTAAGGAAGTTTATATCGGTTACGCTAGTATGATCAAAATTAGCTCAATCATGATTTTAGCTTTTTTAATGGGCAATGTTTCTGCCGATCTAAACACGGGTGCTTATATTGCGCAAATTTCCACTGGTGTATTGCCGGCAGGATTATCGGTAGCTTTTATTTTTTTAATCAGCGCCATCATGTCATTAGCAACCGGCACTTCATGGGGAACTTTTGCTATCATGATCCCTATCGGCGTACAATTAGCCCTTTCCGTCAATATGCCTGTTGAATTAATGATTGGCGCAGCGATTACCGGTTCGATTTTTGGTGATATGACTTCACCAATTTCTAGCGACGCCATCGTTGCTTCAATGGCAACCGATTGTGATCATATTGAACATATCAGAACACAAATGCCTTATGCTATTGTCACCGCAATAATTGTATTAATTATTTATCTTTATTTAGGATTTAGTCAATAAAACAAAATGGCATATAGAGAAAAACAGCGCTTTAAATAAATATGTAAGATGAATTAATAATATTTATAATACGCAGCAAATATTATTATGCAAAAAAATAATACGTTTAATTATAATTACTGTAGCAGTAGCAAGGAGAAGGTGTGCAACATCAGCAAACTATTCGTCGTTTAAGGCGATTACGTCAAACAAAAACAGTTCGCGCTTTATTTAAAGAAACCACTTTAACGTTAAATGATCTTATCTTGCCCATTTTTGTTGAAGAAGAAATTAAAGATTATCAGCCAATTACAAGTATGCCTGGGATTTTTCGTATTCCAGAACACAGGTTGCCTTATGAAATCGAACGGATTGCTAAAGCCGGGCTCAAATCAGTAATGTTATTTGGTATTTCCCATCATCTTGACGAAACAGGTAGCGATACCTGGCATGAAAAAGGTTTAGTTGCTCGTATGTCAAAAGCCTGTAAGGATACTATACCTGAGATGTTAGTCATGTCAGATACCTGCTTCTGTGAATATACCTCGCACGGCCATTGCGGTGTGCTAGGCAGTAATGGCGTGGATAATGATGCAACATTACTAAACCTCGGCCGACAAGCAGTTACTGCTGCCAATGCTGGTGCTGATTTTATTGCGCCTTCAGCCGCAATGGACGGGCAAGTCATTGCCATTCGCGATGCACTGGATAAAGCAGGTTTTACTGCTACCGGTATTATGTCCTATTCAACCAAATTTGCTTCCAACCTTTATGGCCCTTTTCGTGAAGCGGCAGGCTCTTGCTTAATTGGGGATCGTAAAAGTTACCAAATGGATCCAATGAACCGTCATGAAGCGATTAGAGAATCATTGATAGACGAGCAAGAAGGCGCTGACGTTTTAATGATAAAACCGGCCGGCACTTATCTGGATATTATTCGTGATATTCGTGAGCGAACTGAACTACCATTAGCCGCTTACCAGGTCAGTGGGGAATTTGCCCAAATCAAATTTGCTGCCCAGGCGGGCGCAATTAATGAAATCGATGTTGCGCTAGAAACATTAGGTGCCATCAAGCGTGCCGGCGCTAATCTGATTTTGAGCTATTTTGCATTAGATTTAGCAGAAAAAAAGTGCCTTTAAGCAATTCATGTTAGCAAAAATGGTTAGTTGCTAGCGATTTTGGAGCAATTGGTAAACCAACATACCAAAATAAGTTACGAGTAATGTACTAACCACATGAATTAAGATTTCCAAAAATCCATGATAGTAGCGTTGTTGCTGAAACGAGAGCATAACTTCCAATGAAAAGGTAGAAAAAGTTGATAAGCCACCACAAAAACCGGTCATTACCATCAATCGCCACTCAGGTGATAGCGTATAATGGTTAGCAAAATAAGCAAAAGCAATACCTAATATAAAACTAGCAATGACATTTGACAGATAAGTCCCTAATGGTAATAGCGCAATTAATGGATTTAATTTGGTCGACAAAAACCAGCGTGAGATACCGCCAAGCGCAGAGCCTATTGAGATCGCCAAAAAGATTTTAATCATAAATTATTTTCATCCAATAGAACATTTCATCATCAATATTTTGTGCTTTTCTTGCTACAGTAGCAACCACATTGATATAACAGATAATTAATATTAAACAATTCAATAATAATTTGTCATCATCCTCAAGCTGGAAATTATGCCTATCTCACTGCCAAAATTCTTCTCTTTAGTCGCATTAGTCATCATTCATTAAATGACTTAAAGCGTTTACCTTAATATCGTTTTCATTTGCCACATAACTTTTGTCTTTTCCCTTGGCAACAGTAGTCAATTAACGCTTAAGCATCAAACCTAATGATTAATAATAGAGTCATTAACTAAAACCTTAACTAACCTGCTGTATTATGCGCATCGATAGAGAATGAAAGTTGTTGATAAATAGATAAGTATTTTACTTAATAGTGGAGGGGTAATAATAGATGCTATAGCCAGCTGTCACTACACGAAATATTAATAGCTAACTTAACTAATGGCAGATCCGGAATGCTCAATGATAATAAAGGAAAAAGAGCGTTGGTTGTTTTTTCCATTATTACTGTTAGAAACTTTCCTTTTAATGCCAAAATTGTACTAAATCAATTTCCTATTAAGTTGTATTAAAAATATATTTTCAACCCATAAGGCTAAAGTATAGTATAAACATGTATGTTAAATGCAAATTTAGTGGAGTTATCATGTTTTGTGTGCAATGTGAGCAGACGATATGTAGCTCAGCCGGCAACGGTTGTACTTATACCCGCGGTGTATGTGGTAAAACAGCTGAAACATCGGATTTACAAGATCTACTGATCGCTGCGCTACAGGGACTATCGGCATGGATAGTTAAAGCTTATCAATACGGTATTATTGATCATCAAATTAACCTCTTCTCACCACGTATCCTTTTCTCTACTTTAACTAATGTAAATTTTGACTCTTCGCGGATCATCGAATACGCACGTGAGGCAATTGATAAACGCGAGGCTCTGAAAAACCAATGTTTAGCAAAAGATCCAACGATTATTTTAAATCATCCAATGGCAGATCTACAATTGTCCAGTAACAATCTCAGCAAGTTACAGCATCAGGCAGCAGAGTTCGCACTTAATAAAGATAAAGCGGTGATTGGTGAAAATATTCTTGGCTTACGCTTGCTTTGTCTGTACGGTTTAAAAGGTGCAGCGGCTTATATGGGGCATGCAAGAGTTCTTGGTCAATACAGTAACGATATCTACCATCAGTACCATAAAATTATGGCATGGTTAGGTAGCCACCCGGCGGATATGGATGCCTTATTGCAATGCGCAATGGAAATTGGTCAGATGAATTTTAACGTAATGGGCATTTTAGACGCCTGTGAAACTGACGCTTATGGTCACCCAATACCCACTCAAGTTAACGTAAAACCCGTCGCGGGTAAATGTATTCTGGTTTCCGGCCATGATCTGCAAGATCTACACAACTTATTGCAACAAACTGCCAGCACGGGTATTAATATTTTCACCCATGGTGAAATGTTACCGGCACACGGCTACCCAGAAATACGTAAGTTCAAACATCTAGCCGGTAACTATGGTAGCGGCTGGCAGAATCAACAAATTGAGTTTACCCAGTTCCCCGGCCCAATTATCATGACGTCAAATTGTATTATTGATCCATTTGTTGGCAACTATGCCGATCGTATTTGGACCCGTAGTATGGTTGGCTGGCCAGGGGTAAACCATTTGGAAGGCAAGGATTTTAGCCAGGTGATTGCTAAAGCGCAGCAGATGGCAGGGTTTATATATAGTGAAATTGAACATCTGATCACCGTTGTTTTTGGTCGCCGCACGCTGCTGGATGCAACAGATAGACTTATTGATCTTATCAACAGTAAAAAACTGCGCCATATCTTCCTAATAGGTGGTTGCGATGGAGCGCGGAATGAACGTAACTATTTCACCAATTTTGCCACTCAGATACCAAATGATTGTCTGATTCTAACTTTAGCTTGTGGTAAATATCGTTTTAATAAATTGGATTTTGGTAAAATAGCAGGCTTACCACGCTTAATAGATGTGGGGCAATGTAATGATGCCTATTCGGCAATTATTCTGGCCATCAAATTGGCGAAAAAATTAGCCTGTAGTGTGAATGATCTACCGCTATCCCTGGTTTTTTCCTGGTTTGAACAAAAAGCAATTGCTATTCTACTTACCTTGCTGTCATTTGGAATAACTAATATTGTCATTGGCCCAACTACACCGGCTTTCTTGACGTCAGATTTGCTCGCTATCCTAAAGAAAAAATTTGGTTTAAGAAAAATCACTAACGTAAAACTGGATATGCAGCAATTGCTATGTACTTAAAAATAAATAATAGCAATATTAGCATGTTGTTGATAAATGCACTCCCATCCCATAACTCAAGAAATATCATATGTGGTTGGGAGCTGTTGTTACTTTTATCGGCACTGTTGCAAGCTTTGGTCGCTGATAATCTTCCTTACAATTTAATCAATGGTACTGAGCATATTTGTTTTAGAGATCGATACTTTACTGGCAACATCGTTCTTTGAGCGGTACGCCGCAACTGTCAATATAGCATCATCTATCACGAATTACCGAAGATGCAGGCGCTACACAAAGCTATGGCAGAACGAATCTATATAACCATACCTTGAATAAAGTAAGGCTGGTGAACAGCGTTTTATAATGTAATCCGCTGTGATTGCCCAGAAGTGCTGCCATATTCATATTTGCAACCGTGATCTTTTTATTAATCAATTATTTTATTCATATACCTATTATTCATAATATCCTGTTGCCCTATTTAATTTTTATTATCCATCTATATTTAAAAATTTTTTATAAAAAAATAATTAAAATTACAAATATTGCATTTAAGCTATTAATATATTTAGTTCACTAAATTAATTCAATAAAGCGTGTATTTAATACCTTCGTCAAAGCAGATAAATAATGATAAGGTGGAAACGGGTATAATAAATATCATTTAATTAAAGTAATACAAAAATAGCAATACTTTAAAATAAATAATCAAATTAGGTAAAAACTCTATCCATTAATTTTTATCAATTGACTAATAAACAATTCAAGCTTTTTACAACAGAATATCAGCAAACTATCAATAAGTTACCATACAGTATAAATATAAAATTAATATACTAAAACTATTTTTGAGGATAAAAACAGATGAAATTAATCTATAAACTAATACCTCTTCTTATGGTAAACATAGCATGGGCTAATGATATAATACCCGACCATATTGGAGACAATTATGTCCATTTTGCTGGCGCCGCGACGATAAAATCAAATATGCCGATTGGTACCAGAATTATTGGCCCTCTTGAAGGACAGATGAGCACTAAAGTTCATGGCAGCTGCCCTAGAAACAATATTCGTATATTAGTAAGAACAAGTGATTATAATAGCTATGTCGATACTTATAATGGTAACAAAGTTTATGCTACTGGAACGCCAGGAATTGGTTATGCAATAAACGATTATCAACTAAATACAGCTGATCGCGATCGTTGGTTTATGTGGGGAATGGTAAGAAAAAACACTAAATTTGTAGCTGGCCAAATGGGTGCCTATGCAGGAGTTAGTTTTTATAAAACTGGTGATATTCAACCTGATGCCACCATTACAAATTTTAATATGGCAAAATTTTACTTACGCTGTCTTAATAGCGGACCAAGCCGTCTTATGGCTACCTTAAAATTTGTTGGCCGATTAACAATGAAAGTCGAGCAAGATAATAACGGTGGTTCCAACAATGGCGGTTCGAACAATGGTGGCTGGAATAAAGGCGGACAAGGAGGTAATGGCAACAATAGTGGTTCGAACAACGGTGGCTGGAATAATGGCGGACAAGGCGGTAATGGCAACAATAGTGGTTCGAACAACGGTGGCTGGAATAATGGCGGACAAGGCGGTAATAACAACAATAGTGGCCCAAACAATGGCGGACAAGGCGGTAATAACAACAATAGTGGCCCGAACAATGGCGGACAAGGCGGTAATAGCAACAATAGCGATTCGAACAATGGTGGACAAAGCGGTAATAACAATAATGGCGATTCGAACAATGGTGGACAAAAAGATAATACTCCAAATAACAATAATAACAACAATAGTAACAGCAATAATAGCAACATTTGGCCAACTCATTAATAAATAGAATAATGATAAAAACTATTTAATAAAAAAAATAACATTTTATAAAATTATTTTCAGTGGAGTTTTCACTATAACTCCACTGCTATTACTGTTTTTTTATTTATATATTTTTCGTTGACCAATGGCTTTCAATTTTACAAAATCGAAATCTTACCTATTGCGAATAACAGAGCGCGCGCCATTTATTGCTATTAAGCAATAATAAATCTATTACATAAAGATTCAGACTTTAAAATATAAACCCAGACATATTTTTTATATCAATAACTCAATTAGCAGTATTCCTTCATCATATTCAGGTATACTTTTTATAATAGTTATTTTAATTTATGAACCAATGTTGTTGTTTTATTTTATATTTTGTTAAGTTCACTATGCATATCGTCATCTTAAGCCAGCTTAGAAAAAATTTAGTTAAATTTAATAAATTTCACTTAAGAAAAAAATGATAAAACCAAAAAATTTCAGTAGTTGTATGGGCTATCGCTACTTTTTCAATCGATACAATTTATCGCATAAATGATTATCGAATGCAACGATTGAAAATACCAAGGCAAATAGGATAATTAATCGATCATGTTAAGCTATTCAGTTTTGAAGCCCAGAGAGCTAATTGCCCAATGCAGTTGCTCTAAAAGATAAAAAATACCATCGGGACAACCTCTCCTTTGTCTAATACTTGCCTTCCCTCGATACCTTAATTAAACCTTCTCAGGCTAAAATGTAGCTGATAAATAACATTTTCAACTTTGTATTCTTTGAGACAGACAAAAGGCAATTCAAGCTTCTATTTACAATAATGCCGGCTAAGTTATCGCTATTTCCTTACCAATGACGATAACTTCATTGTTCTCACTTTCATTATTATTAAAATTTAGTAAATTGTTTTTATTACCAATTGCTATTTAAAGAAAATTTTTTCTAAAAAAACTTATTATAAATATTAAATTTAAGCTATCAATACATTTAATTCACTAAATTAATTCAATAAAGCGTGTATTTAATGCCTTCGTCAAAGTAGATAAATGATGATAAGGTGGAAATGGGTATAATAAATATCATTTAATTAAAGCAATGCAAAAATAGCAATACTTTAAAATAAATAATCAAATTAGATAAAAAACTCTATTCATTAATTTTTCTCTCTTAATAATCTATTCAAGCTTTTTTACAACAGAATATCAGCAAACTATTAATAAGTTACCACAAGTTATAAATATAAAATTAATACACTAAAACTATTTATGAGGATAAGAACAGATGAAATTAATATATAAACTAATCCCTCTCTTTATGGTAAACATAGCATGGGCTAATGATATAATACCCGACCACCTAGGAGAAAATTATGTCCATTTTGCTGGCGCAGCGACGATAAAATCAAATATGCCGATTGGTACCAGAATTATTGGCCCTCTTGAAGGACAGATGAGCACTAAAGTTCATGGCAGCTGCCCTAAAAACAATCTTCGTATATTAGCAAGAACAAGTGATTATAATAGCTATGTCGATATTTATAATGATAACAAAGTTTATGCTACTGGAACGCCAGGAATTGGTTATGCAATAAACGATCATCAACTAAGTACAGCTGATCACGATTGGTGGTCTATGTGGGGAATGGTAAGAAATAACACTGAATTTGTAGCTGGCGAAATGGGTGCCTATGCAGGAGTTAGTTTTTATAAAACTGGTGATATTCAACCGGATGCCACCATTACAAATATTAATTTGGCAAAATTTTACTTACGTTGTCTTAATAGCGGGCCAAGTCGTCTTATGGCTACCTTAAAATTTGTTGGCCGATTAACAATAAAAGTTGAGCAAGACAATAACAATGGTTCGAACAATGGCAGCTGGAATAATGGCGGACAAGGCGGTGGTAACAATAATGGCGGTTCGAACAATGGCGGCTGGAATAATGGCGGACAAGGCGGTAATGGCAACAATAGTGGTTCGAACAACGGTGGCTGGAATAATGGCGGACAAGGCGGTGGTAACAATAATGGCGGTTCGAACAATGGCGGCTGGAATAATGGTGGACAAGGCGGTAATAACAACAATAGTGGCCCGAACAATGGCGGACAAGGCGGTAATAGCAACAATAGCGGTTCGAACAATGGAGGACAAAGCGGTAATAGGAACAATAGCGGTTCGAATAATGGTGGACAAAAAGATAATAATCCAAATAATAATAACAACAACAATAGTAATAGCAATAATAGCAACATTTGGCCGACTCATTAATAAATAAAATAATGATAAAAACTATTTAATAAAAAAATAACATTTTATAAAATAATTTTCAGTGGAGTTTTCACTATAACTCCACTGCTATTACTGATCATTTTATATATTTTTCTCAAATCAAAGCACTAGCTGCTGTTATTATTACTATAATCTTTATCTTTATTATTAAAACCCAAAATAATTGGCTATCTTGTTAGTCAAAATAAAATATCATTTAATAATACTTCTTAACTAGTGTAAATCTGGTAACGCATTTTCAACAATCACTTAAGAGCAATAATATTTTTGTTGCAATTATCTGTATTTCGTTTAATGTTCAAAAAATTATCAGTCGCCCAAAACCTGATAATGAAAATAATACCCAACACCTTACGTTTGAAAAACCAAATTGATGAGCATAAATTATATGTTTAATTCTTCACCAAGTAAAAAAAATAACTTGGTAGCCTTTATCTGGTTACTTGTCTTTTTTCTCTATTTTTCTACGGTTATTCAGATCATTGTAGTAACAACCGGTCAAAGTAATACCATTGGGCTAAGAGATTCTCTTTTATACAGCACTGTTTGGCTTATTCCAGCCCTGTTTTTTTCTCGCCATATTAAATTGGTTACCGCTATTATAGGCTTTATTCTTTGGCTATCCTCTGCGATCGCCTTGGCCTATTATATTGTTTATGGCCAACAATTTTCACAAAGTGTCATGTTTATCATGTTTGAAACAAACACACATGAAGCTAGTGAATTCTTAACGCAATATTTAAGTATTAAAGTTATCGCAACCCTATTGCTTTATACGCTAATCGCTATTTTTTTATGGACACGCATAAAACCTGTTCATATATCCGTTTCTGCTAAACTTTTATTGTCAACGATTATTATTGGTATTCTTTTTGGCGCCCCTTTTTACAAAAAAGTTATCAAATCAAACGGTGATCTTGATGATCTCATGCCATATTTAAATGCGAGAATGGCTTATGCTGCCCCTTGGCAATTTATTAGTGGTTATTTTCTCTATCAGAATCAGCTGATGAATATGGAGGCTATCTTAACCAACAATGCTAAAATTCCTCCATTAAAAAATTTGATTGATAACAATGGTTCTACGCCAAGAACATTAGTGTTGATCATTGGTGAGTCGACCAGCCGAGGCCGCATGAGTTTATAGGGCTATGGCCGTAAAACAACACCACAACTAGACGCGTTAGCAGCACAATACCCTAATAATTTAAAAGTATTCACCGATGTGGTTACTTCACGCCCTTACACTATCGAAGTGTTACAACAAGCATTAACTTTCGCCGATCAATTACAACCCGAACTTTATAAAACGCATCCCTCGTTAATGAATATGATGAAGCAAGCGGGTTATAAAACTTTCTGGATCACCAATCAACAAACTATAACTCAGCGTAATACGATGTTAACTGCGTTTTCACGTCAGACGGATAAACAATATTACCTGAACAACGATATGGCGCAAAGTTCACGGCAATATGACACATCGGTGCTAACTCCATTCCAGGAGGTATTAAAAGATCCCGCTGAGAAAAAATTTATTGTTGTCCATTTACTTGGCACTCATATGAAATATGCCTATCGCTATCCTAAAAATGAGGGGATATTTGATAATAAAACAGATACTATGCTGGCTAATCTTAGCAAAAGTGAACAAGCCGATTATAACGACTATGATAGTGCACAACACTTCAACGATAAGGTCGTGGCAACGCTAATTAAAGATTTTGCTGCATCTAACGAAAACGGTTTTTTAGTCTATTTTTCTGATCATGGAGAAGAAGTTTTTGACACACCGCCATATCATATATTAGGTCGTAATGAAGCAGCACCAACGCGCCCTATGTATGAGATCCCTTTTATTATCTGGCAATCACCGCAATGGCTTAATGCTCATCACCACCATTTAGATAACATGGTAAATAGACCCTATAGTATTATGCATTTGATCCACACTTGGTCAGATTTAGCCGGACTTGAATATGATGGATTTGATGCCAGCAAAAGCGTCATTAACAAAAATTTTCTGCCTGCCCCACGTTACATTGGTGATCCTTATAATAAACAACAACCACTAACAACTTATGATCAACTAAAAAAATAGTCCTTTCATTCATTCCCCTGGTTAATTATCAGGGGATAACACCGCTAATCATAAGATTTAAAGATAAAAAACATATTCATAACCAAATTTAAACTGACTAATTTTTAGACAAGATTATAGTGGCGTACTTTTGTTTAAGATATCAATTAATTAATAACTAAAAAGCTAAATTATTAGTTAATAATGGCAAAAATAGTCGTATCCCCGCTATTACTAGAGCATTTTATTAATTAAATAAACTAATAATATCAGCTCGTTAATTCACAAAATTTAAAATTATTCATTAAATTATATGGTTTGTTCACTTTAATGCTGTTATGGTTATCATTCTACATTGTAGGATTGCATAGCATATCAAAATGCTAATGTGTTTAATGCTTAATGGTATGAATTATTTTGAACATGTAATTTAACACTTAATTAAATAACAAATAATCAATATAAACATTCACTTAACTTGATACTAATCATGTATCTAAACCAGAATATTGTATCAATTTCGATAAAAACAAATCGATATTATTTCTCATTTTAAATGCATTTATTTAACAAAATTAAAGGATGACTTAAATAATAACACTGAAATACTAATTCAGGCTTTGTTAAATAATATGAGATCTAATACCAGCCTGACAAAAACGGAATCATTATGAAATCGAAAAGTTTAACTACTTGGATTATTATAGGCCTGATCACCGGGATAATCGTTGGATTTGCATTAAATTCACTTACCAGTACAGAAGTAACAACGAGCTACGCTAAAAATATTTCAATCATTACCGATATTTTTTTGCGTTTGATAAAAATGATCATTGCACCATTGATTATTTCAACACTGATCGTCGGGATCGCCAAAATGGGTGATGCCAAAACATTGGGGCGGGTTTTCTCAAAAACGTTGTTACTGTTCATGGTCGCCTCTTTCATTTCAATTACCGTTGGTCTGGTTATTGTTAATATTCTTACACCAGGAGCAGGTATTAATTTCGTGGCAAATAGCAGTTCAGCGGTGACAAATATCGCACCTACGACCTTTTCTTTGCACAATTTTATTGCTCACGCCATACCTACCAGCATTATTGATGCGATGTCGCGTAATGAGATTTTACAGATTGTAATTTTCTCAATTTTTATGGGATGTAGCTTATCTGCTATAGGTAAAAAAGGTGAACCGATTATTAAAATTCTGGATTCACTGGTTTACGTAATGTTAAAGCTGACAAGCTACGTTATGCTTTTTGCCCCTATTACCGTTTTTGCCGCTATCTCCGCCATGATTGCTGAACGCGGATTAGGTGTACTGATCAGTACTAGCATTTTTATGGGAGAATTTTACTTTACTCTAGCATTACTGTGGGTGATCTTAATTGGAGTATCGGTGTTAATCGTTGGCCCATGCATTTTACGCTTAGTTAAACACATTATGGAACCCGCCTTACTCGCTTTTACTACTTCAAGCTCTGAAGCCGCTTTCCCTGGTACTTTAGAAAAACTGGAAGAGTTTGGTATTTCTAATAAGATTGCTAGCTTTGTTTTACCCATTGGTTATTCATTTAACCTTGTAGGTTCAATGGCTTATTGCTCATTTGCAGTTATCTTTATCGGTCAAGCATGTAATATCCATTTAAGTATGGGTGAACAAATCACGATGCTGTTGATTTTAATGCTGACATCTAAAGGTATGGCCGGCATACCGCGGGCATCTTTGGTCGTTATTGCAGCGACACTAACCCAATTTAATATTCCAGAAGCTGGCTTAATTTTATTAATGGGCATTGATCCTTTCTTAGATATGGGACGTTCAGCAACCAATGTCATGAGTAATGCCATGGGTGCAGCACTTGTTGGTCGTTGGGAAGGTGAACACTATGGTGACGGATGCCGAGGCACACCGAAAGAAAAGTCTGATGATTTTTTTACTGATAAAATCAGTTTGAAATCTTAATAGCAGGTAATATTCTCCAGCAAAATAGAACAATAAGACGCGCCGATCAGCGCGGCTTATTGATTTAAGATACAATACGACTGATTGATTTGAAGTAATCATTCATACCACTCATGAAGGATTATCTATTATCATTTTAGCACAATTACTTATGCTAATTTTTTTTCATTCCTCTAATTCTCATCTATGCTTAATGAATAATGAACATAAGCTACAGAGTTATACATATCAAGTTGTTATGTTGTTAAAATCTTATATCCTGTCTTATGTCTTTATTCAAAAGATGTATCTATAATGTTAAAGTCTTTTTTATTGATTATATACTTATTTATGATCGTCCATGAATATAGAGAAAGGAACCTATTAATGAACAAAAAAATTCTAAGTATGCTCATCTTGGCGGGTATAATAACTGCTGTTACTGGCTGTGATGAATCGCCTAAAGTCGACGATGCCATCCAACAAACCAAGGAGAGTGCTGAACAAATAAAACAGGCGGGTGCAGATAAAGCCAAACAAGTGGTGGATGAGGCAAAAGAAGCTGCGACCGATATAAAAAATAAAGCCACTGAAGAAGCTGATAAACTATCAACTAAAGCAGATCAATTAAAAGAAGCAACCCAACAAAAAACATCTGAGTTACAGCAAAATATTTCAGATAAAGCGACTGAAGTCACAAATCAAGCAAAAGAGAAAGCAACTCAGGTTAAAGAAGGGTTTAATTCTGAAGTACAGACATTATCTGATAAAGCGGCAGCGGCGAAAGAGGATATAACAAATAAAGCAGCAGCGGCTAAAGAGGATATAACAAATAAAGCAAACGCATTAAGCGAAAGTGCTAAAGAAAAAGCGGCTAGCATGCAACAAAATACTCAACCACCAAAACAATAAAATTCAATTAGTTCAATGAAAGAAAAGAAAATATTGTTAAAAATTAATTGTAGCCAAAACCATTAAAAATAAAAATAATATTGTTATTACACTTCCTTCTAACCTGATAAGGCCAGTACATCTGGCCTCTTTTTTTAACCTAGTTTGATTGATGGTATAAAATTTATCATAATCTGAAATTAATACAGTGACATGATTATTAAAATCGGTTCTAGATTTGTTACATCATAAATAATCTACAAAAATAGTCTCTTCGGCCATGTCTTTACAGGACAGCCAAAGTTGGGGAGTTAAAGGCAACATAAATAGCATTATATTTTCCCCTGTCATAATAAACCATCCGATGAATATTGAATTATCAGAGAAATAAAAAAATTCATTTTACATTTTTAAAACAAATAGTTATTAGAATATTAATTTTATTATTATTCATATCGGTAACAGCATAGCAAATAAAAAATCTATTCAGCTTTACTAACTTAATGCGTCTTAAATAGAAATAAATTAATATCATGAGCAAAATAGATGCATTCAATACCATCTATTTACTAATATAAAATCCAAACCAATCATTTAAGCTTGTTAATAATACTAACATTATTTTCTTTCTTATTTGCCAGATTATAGGCAGCTAATATAACTACCATACAATGATATCGGTATCTGGATTAAAGGTACCGAAAATGTCTAGCATAAAATCCCCTTCAGAATAACTATCCCCTCTGATAAGAATACGATGTCCATTATCCGAATAATGCTTTACCTCAATTTTTCCAATCTTATGACTAAACTGTTCAACAACATAGTCTCTATTTGTATTTTGCGCCTTATTGCTAATTTTCATTGCAGAGAGATCTATTTTATCAATTCCAGCCTGAAATCCTATAATCATGTCGCAAGCTGAAGGTGTTGATTCTTTAGCAGAAAAATAAATAAAGCGATCTTCTTCAATAATTTCATGAGAGATAGCCGCGGTTCTCCGATCGGCTATTTGCTGCGTTGTTATTTGTTGTTGCGTGGTAGATTGGTCAGCTTCTGCTCCTATTATTCCAGCCGCATTGGCTGAATCAAATGCAGTTATCTCCTGTTCAATAGTTTGTCACTGCTCTGGACTTAAAGTATCAAAATCAAACTTCTCTGAACCAATACTTTGCATGGCCTGAGTAAACCGAATCGATTGCGGATTTACGCCATCACCCCAAAGTCGATCAGCACCAAGTCCTCCATAAATAGTGTCATTGCCCGCTCCGCCTTTAATATTATTAGCTGCATCATTACCGACAATAGTATCATTGCCATAACCGCCAATAACATTTTCAATAACGGTTCCCTTAGCGATTGAAAGATTAGCTTTTAAACCACCAACATCAGAAAATGTACTCTCGTTCAAATTTATTCGTTGTCTCTGAAAATAGCCGGAAAGATCTAAAGTATAATTACCTCCGGCATCCCATATACAGCATATCAGCTCTATACGGGCATCATTGGTTAAATAGTAATCTTTGCCCGTATTAGAATTAAAACCATAGATTGTATCTCCAGTGCGAGTATTCATATTTGGCCCATACAACCTTTGTATAGCACTAATATCATCTAGCAAGGGCGCCGCTGCATAAAGCCCTTGAAAATAGGCACCGGTAACATCTTCACGCCAATAACTCATTACACTAAATTGACGAGAATCTTCCTTATAACTCGCATCAAACAGATAAGTTAATCTAACACCCTCTTGTGCATTATATTCACCCGGATGAGATAAACCTAAGGCATGACCAATCTCATGAACATAAGTATGTCGGCCATAATTGCCATTAGTTGGATATAAATTTTCTGAATGGTTCTGTACATTAAACCAGCATTCGCCGGAAAGGGCCCCAGAATTGGGTAAATAAGCAAAAGCTTGACCTTGCACTCTGTTAAAATTACCAAAATCAAGATTTGCTCGGCCACTGAGCGATGATTTAAGGCTAAAAGTGATATTAGCGACATCAGCCCAAGAATCTAATGCGAGCAATATTTGCTGCTGTTGTTGTTCACTAAGGCCAACCACCTGAGTGGAACCAGGCGAATTCGAATTTGCCTGCCCCCAATCATAAAAAGTGTAAGTTATGTCAGCATGCCTACCAAGAATATTTTTACCATTCCAGGTTGAATTTTCTCGCGATATTTGTTCTGCCGCTTTAGTAATATCATAAGAAGGTTTATTATTAACTCCATTACTATAACCACCTCTGGCATAATCATTCATTAGCTCGACAATTTGCTTTGACGCTTGTGAACGAGGTATAAATAATGCTTCCTTTGACGTTACTGCTGGCTGTGATGAAGTCGGTGTTCTATCTATTATCAAACTATAGTCTAAATCTACATTTGAACCCGGTATCTTAATTTTTACATGCGAAGTTGGCGTTGTCGTTACAGGATGCGAAGTTGGCGTTGCCGTTACAGGATGCGAAGTTGGCGCTGTCGTTACAGGATGCGAAGTTGGCGCTGTCGTTACAGGATGCGAAGTTGGCGCTGTCGTTGAGGTCACAGTTGGCTGCGTTGATGTCGGAGTATTATTGATTAACCCATAGTTCAAATCAACACCCGCATCAGGCATCTTAATCGTTACGTGCGAAGTCGGCAATGTCGTTGTGCTATGCGAAGTTGGCGACGTGGTTGTATTATGTGAAGACGACCACCTCATTGTGCTATGTGAAGTTGGCAACGTCGTTGTGGCCTCGGTAGAGGGTAATGGAGTTGACCTATCAGAAGAATTAACGGTTGGGACTTGAACTGAAGTAGGTAATGTATACCGAGTATCCGATTGATTGGAATTATTGTAATTTATCCTAATATGCGTATAACTTCCCCCCATACCCCCTCCCATCTTTAAATGTTATTTTTTTTAACAAACTATAAGAGGTTATAACATTCCTTTATTTTTACAAATTCACCGCCACATACTTGCTTATTTTTAAATATTACTCAATTTGCCAATATAATAGAAAAATTAAGTAATTTTCATGTTAGGGTTTATAGATTTTTATAAATATTTTTAATAGCATATAATTGACTTCAGCATTCAATTATTAAACTATCAAGTCATTGATAAAATAACAGCCAGAATAAAATTAGCAAAAATAACTATTGAAAATCCGCCTATAAATATAGAATATAAAAAACTCAAACTATTATTTGATATAACGAAATAAATAAAGTCTGAGTTATCATTTTAATTATCCCTGTTGCCAGCACATTTAACTAAGTACACAGTCAGTAAATTATCTTTGTTTTTACTAATGTGCCTCTTTTGCCAGTAATTGATTTAATAAATCAAATGAAGAATGACTTAATGAATGAACTTCTATTATTAACTCAATAAAACTTTGTTGAGTCATTTCTTGGTAACTAAATGATCTTACTAAATATTTTAGCTCTATAAGTGCTTGAGGATATATTCTTACATCATGATAGATATATTCTGAATATAATTCTAAAAAATTCTTTTCATTGATTTTTTTAATATCAATTTCTTTGCTTAAATTCTGATTTAACAAATAATCAATCAGCTATAGATAAATTTCTTCTTTTTTAAAATGTAAAGGTGAATTTTATATAGGATAATTTATTATCAGTATAATTTTCCATAATAATTAAATAATGTTCTTCTACTTTTTTAAATTTTTCATCTATTAATGAAAAAAATCATTAACTTCAAATAATAATGTTTCTTTGTCAATTATTGAATTATTTATATTATAAATTTTTTGTTTAAAAAAACTAATTTTATCAAAGACTTCTTCTAATGTATTAGATTCTATAATGGAATCAGTAAGATAAACATTATTACAATTTTCAGATAACAGCAATATGCCACAATAAATCTCAATATCCTTTTTTTAAAATTCAAGTTGGTTACTTATTTTAGATAAAGCTGAATATAAATCCTTATTATTTTTTATATTAGAGTTAATTTCATTTATTTTTCTTACACAAAATTAGAGTATTGACATAATTTTTCTACATCAGCCACATTAAACAGCTGTCCCTATTCATCAACAATTAATAATTTAGTATTTCAAGTTTTTTCTAATATATTGAAAATCTTGTGCTATAAAATTCTATTCTTTAGCTAGTTCACTATGAGAGATATAACCACAGCTTCCCTCATCCTAAATCTGGGTTGTATAGTTCAGCAACTCTTTATCAATTTTAAAATGTAATATATCGGTATGTTAATAATGACAAATAGATTATTGCGTAAAAAATAAAAAAAACAAAAATTCTTCAGGCTAACCAGTTTCAAAATACTCTACAAAACAACCTACTTAGGTTATCGAGACTGAAATTAATCAGTAAGCAAAAAAGCACAATAAATTGACCACGACAATATAAAAATCATTTTCATTAATATTAATAAAGTGTTAAATCTTGACATCCACGGATCAGTGCTCAAAGATGAATATAGGCAACATTTAATTTAGCCACTAGTAAAAAATTTTTGCAACTTAGGAAAAGCATCTATCAGTCGAAAATAACCTGGCCATGGATGTGATAGATACTGATAGGGAGAGTATACAATTTGGCAATATTGAGCTGAACACTTTGTTCTATCAAAGAGAAGAAAAAAGAATATGGGAATTAGAACATGTATGTACAATATTATTCTATTTGTCGCTCTGTTCTATTATGAAGCGAGCACAAAAAGCTATTGTATAGAAAATACAAATGAAGTTCCTTTGCATAAAAATAAATTAATTAAAAAAGATAATGACTCAGATAAATACCTGCTTCCAGATAGAAGAATCGTTGCTTATTATGGTAATTTTGACTCAAGAAAAATGGGAGTATTAGGCGAGTATTCCCCCTTACAGATGTGGAATAAATTAAAAACTGAAGCTGCACAGTGGAATGCAGCAGATCCGACAACCCCAGCGATAATGGCTTTGCACTATATAACCATCGTTGCAAGTAATAATCCAGGTAATGATGGCCAATACATTAACAGGATGAACAAATACCAAATAGATAATGCAATTTCAATCGCCGGTATGGAAAAAGACACCATTTTATTTTTAGACATCCAACCCGGATTGAGTGATTTAAGATATGAGGTGACAAGACTTCGACCTTATTTAAAAATGCCAAATGTTCATTTAGGTATAGATCCTGAGTTTATGATGCACAATGGCAATATACCTGGGAAGGCAATAGGTTCTATATCTTCTGTAGATATTAATTATATTATTGATTATTTATCAAATTTGGTTGAAGAGTTTAATCTACCACCTAAAGTTTTAGTTATTCACCGATTCACAAAGAGAATGGTGATTGATTTTGATAACGTGAAAAAATCGAAAAATGTGCAAGTTGTGTTAAATATGGATGGTTTTGGCGCACCGATTGTAAAAAAAACCAAGTATAGCCAAGTGATATCTTCAGAACCAAATGCTATTTATACCGGGATAAAAATATTTTATAAAAATGATTTAATCTCTCCTCCTCATAGATTGCTTTCTAAGCAAGAAATTCTTAATTTAGAGCCAAAACCTTTATATATACAATATCAATAATAGCCATTCGCCCCTTTAGCATAAATAGAAAATATTAGCTGACCTCCAACATCTAGCATATTTACAAGATGTTATTTTTGTGAAAAATAATTGAGTTTATATGTCATCTGTGCCAAATATTTTGATAATATTTATTAGACAATTATATGACACCTTTTGTTAAACCTGCATGGTCATATAAAACAAAATATTTATCATAAACTCTATTTTAAAAACTTATTAGCAATAAGTACTTTGAAACTAATTTGGATTATTTAATAAGTTATCCCTGGTATTTAATAAAGTAAATAATTTACCGTTACTCGACGAAAAATTGTCCATCTTTCGTGCTGCTATTTTTTGCCATTTATTTTAGTGACCAAATATCACAATCTAGCATGTCACAGCGCGATAAAAAAAGTTTCTAACATCATTTTACTCTATTTTTTATTACAATTTCATCCAATAGGATTTGTTTTAAATAAATGCAATCTATAACCCTAACGATAAACTCGTTCTTATAATAGACGCTAGTTAAAATTTGCAAAAAAAACTTTTTATTTAAATTAACTTAATATCTGTAGCATAGTGATAAATTAACATTAGCTCTATTGTTTAACATGTTATTATTAAAGTAGATATAACTAACAGTGTCTCACTATACGGGGTTGTTGGTATTTTGTTCAGCTGTTGCTTCCGTTGCTAATGCATTTATTATATGCTCATAAGCATCATCCCTTAAAAATTTAGCTTCATTTTTCATTTGTTTAATAAAATAATGGTTATAATGTTGGGTATAAATAGTTTTTGCTTGTTTATCAATCTGGATTAGTTGTTGCAGGTCATGCCAAGTAAATAATTTATCAGAAATACCATCTTGCTGTTGTAAAGCTGCTTTGATTATTTTGTTTTCTGTTGTTAGCTTTAAAAAATCGTGCACACAAGATTTTAATATTTTTTCTTGGCTAGTTGTTGATAGCAATATTTTATGCTGTTTTTGTATCTGCCCTAAGCTAGACATTAAATCATAGTATCCTTGTTGATTTATTAATTTATTTTCAATACAGTCAATCCTGTATTCACCAATGGTAAGCATATCTTTTATTATTTTTAAATCATCTAATAATAAACTAGTCGGTTGGCGGATAAAATGTTTATTTGGTTGTTCTATAAATCGTTTTTGACTCTTATTTACTCTATCAAATAATTGATTTACTTCATAACTAACCTCTTTATGTAATGTTTGTGCAGTTAGTAAAATATTATTCTGATAGGCTTTATTGAGGATCTTTTGAATTATCGAGAGTAATTTTGCTTCTGCTAAGATTTTTTGTTGTTGTAGCATAGTATTAGTGGCTGTTTTAACAACAGTATTATGTGTATCAGTCGTTGATAGAGGTGCTTGCTTAGTGACTGGAGCGGTTTCTTTAGCTTTATTTTTCGTTAGCTTATCAAAATTTAATCGTTTATTAGATAAATTTTCAGCTTCTTTAACCCCTAAAAATTTTACTTCTTGCACTTTACTTCTTATGCGAATAAAGGCTCCATAAATAGTCGCTGGAGCGCCAATTGCAGCAGGTACAAAACCTACCGCCGCACCAACTCCAGTAATGGCACTTAAAGAACTTAATGCCATCGCTGACTGCCCAATCGCTGTTACAGCCCCATACTCCAATCTTTGCTTCGAATTATAATGTATTTTGCGATCTGCTATTTCTTTTAATTGGGCAATATTTTCTTTAACAAAATCTTGGTGTTGGTTGTTTTTTAATAAAGTACGATTTTCTTGTAGTAGCTTATCTCGCTTAGATCCAGCAATGGTTTGAGCAATTCCATAGGATGTCATCATTATTTGGGCTGGCAAAAGTAGAATATTGCTTACCAACCCTGCCGCATCACTAGCTACTTCTGCTGCCTGGATCCCTTGCGATAACAATAGATCTGCAATTGATTTTGCAGACAAACCAACCATTCCTGCCGTCATCAAACTCATCGCTGCGGCTTGCAATGGAGAAGAATTGCGTTCAATTTTTACAGCAGGGAATTCTTGTTTAATACGTTGATATTCCTTAGCCATATAAGGAATCTTTGCTGAACCATGACCTTGTTCTTGCAAGTCTTGCCAGACAGCACACAGTTGCTGGAAATGTTCGCTATTTTCTTGTTTATTTTCACCTTGTAACCAATCAATCCAAGCATCGAAGTATTGTTCAATATCTTTTTTAATAAGCTTCTTGTCGACATCATTTGCAGCATTATTTTGTTGTAATGCTTTTAATATTTCCTGTTTTTTTTGCTTCATTTCTTTTATAAACGAAGGATAAATAACCTGAAAATTTTCTGTTGCTTCATCAATAGCACCTTTAGCACCAATTCCAACAAAAGGAATTGCGGGTAGTAATATACTTAACGATAATAATGCCTGTTGAAATTGTGGTAAAATTTGTCCTGTCGCCCCAGTAAATTCATCAATACCATCAATTGAACGCAAATAATGATATGCTGAACTTGTTATTTTTTTACAAGAAGTTTTTGCACTATTTAATATATTTTTTTGTTTATCTAGTGCGTTTGGCTGTATAAGAATAGAAGGTGTAGATTCGTTATCTATATTCTGATTAGAATTACTAACATTATTTATCATAGAAGAAAAAGTTGATTGATCTATATTATATTTAGCTTCTGAAGTCTTTTCTAAAGAATTAGTAGAGTTAATAGAATTTGCAAAAAAGATAGTAGAGGGAGAAAACATATTAATATCCCACAATGTAAATGATACTGATAACCAATATCATTTATCATATCAATTTTTTTTGCCAGAGTGGTAGATTTTTATTAGTAACTTTTGGCTTTATCACATTAATCGTAAAAAATTTAATTTGGCTAGAATAGAACGTTTTTTTAGGCAACTAAAGCATAAAAGAATTTTTTAGCCATATAAAATAGCAAAAAAACGCCTTAATAGATCAAATAATAATTTGTTATACTTTTATTGTACCTTCAATTATATGGCTATAGAAGAATAATAATTATTCTAATTGAATTATTATTTACTTAATTAACAACAAAACCTGAATAATATTAAGGGAAGTTTTATGAATAACCACAATAATAGTGCTGAATAGGGTAGTAATAACAACGATAATTTTCTTTCTGCGAAAATATTATTTAATCAACAAAAATAATATTAAGATTTCGTAGCGTTTATTTTTATTCCTCTTAATAAAGTTTGGTTATCATATTGTTTTAATAGATAATGATAAATTTATTATGTTGCATTTACAGCAGCAGAGCAGCAAAGGTTACGCTGCTGTTTTTTAGCCAGCTAACAGATAAGATTGGGCTACTAGTGACAACTCCACTTTTTTGAATATCCAATTATGATCGCTAGCAGCGATAGCAACATATTATTTTAACATTCCAATGTAGTGAACAAAATTTTATTGATCCCTTCACTATAATATAATTGCTGATATCTATGATGAATGAGGTATCCCATATAACAATATGATACTAACACGACAAAATAATCGCCTGATACAAAATTATTAACCCGTGATCATCATTTAGTGCAATAAAATTGGTGTTATTTGTGCTTAGCTGATTATTGTATTTTTCTAAATTAGAATAAAAATCTAACCTAGTAATGATGATAACTATTATTAACGCAGTTTTAAATCAGTTAGCAATTGTTGCATGTGTTATTCTGCAGTTCTTAGCCACAATTGAAAATAAAATTAAAGATAAAATATCAAATGGTATTCCACCCCTAAATTCTGGAGAAAAATCAATGGAAAATAATCTCATTAATTCTCCCCTTTTCCGTCAACAAGCCTATATTAACGGTCAATGGGTCGATGCTGACAAGCATTCAACATTTAATGTTATTAATCCCGCTAATGGTAATGTAATTGCTAAAGTTAGTGATTTAGGCAAAAACGAAACACAAAAAGCAATCGCTGCCGCTGATAAGGCATTACCCGCCTGGCGAACAATGAGCGCAAAACAACGCAGTCAAATTTTAAATAAATGGTTTTATCTGATTATGGAGAATCAGTCAGCCTTAGCAGAAATATTGAGTTTGGAACAAGGTAAATGCCATAACGAAGCAATGGGTGAAATAACTTATGGCGCTAGTTTTATCCAATGGTTTGCTGAAGAAGGAAAGCGAACCTATGGTGAAACAATCCCATCTCCTGTCGCTGATTGCCGAATAATGACCATCAAACAAGCTGTTGGAGTTGTAGCTGCTATTACGCCGTGGAATTTTCCCAATGCCATGATCACCAGAAAAGTTGCGCCTGCTCTGGCGGCTGGCTGTACTGTTATTTTAAAACCTGCCGCTGAAACACCGCTGTCAGCTTTAGCATTAGCAGTACTTGCTGAAAAAGCAGGTATTCCAGCCGGCGTTTTGAATATTGTACCCAGTACCGATGCAAAAACGATTGGTTCGGTGATGACAGAAAGCCCTATTGTCCGCAAATTAACCTTTACTGGCTCAACGCAAGTAGGCAAATTATTAATGGCGCAGTGCGCTAATACCGTCAAAAAGCTTTCATTAGAGCTAGGCGGTAATGCACCTTTTATCGTTTTTGATGATGCGGATTTAGAAGCCGCTGTTCAGGGTGTATTAGCGGCAAAATTTCGCAATAGTGGACAAACTTGCGTTTGCGCTAATCGTATTCTTGTTCAAACTAGTATTTATGATGAGATCGCAAAACGGTTAAGTGCTGCAGTTAAAACTCTGCGCATCGGGCCTGCAAGTCAAAAAGATGCCCAACTCGGACCCTTAATTAATCAGCAAGCTATCGACAAAGTGAAACAGCATATCAGCGATGCTATCGAACAAGGTGCACACATATTAACCGGTGGCAATGTCGCTTCACAAGGAAAATTATTTTTTGAGCCAACGGTATTGATTAATGTAAATAACCAAATGAAAGTCGCAAAAGAAGAGACATTTGGCCCATTAGCACCCTTATTTAAATTTACTGATGAATCAGAGGCAATTCAGTTAGCTAATGAAACCGAATTTGGCTTAGCAGCCTATTTTTATTCACGCGATATCAACCGCATTTATCGCGTTGCTGAAGCATTGGAAACGGGTATGATTGGTATCAATGAAGGACTTATCTCTCATGAAATGGCGCCTTTTGGTGGGATTAAACAATCAGGACTCGGGCGCGAAGGTTCCCATTATGGGATCGATGAATTTTTAGAAATAAAGTATTTCTGTTTTGGTAATATTAAAGCAACTATATAATTTAACTTTATGAAATATTAATAGTTGTTATTAAGAATGAAAACTTACGGGTAATGTTAAGCTGATAAAATTGGTTTTATTACCCTCTTTAATGGTAATGTTTCATTTTTTTCTTATATCAATAATCATATAACTTTATAATTATTCATTATATAAAATTTTTAATTTAATATAACAATAATCTTAAGTTAGATTATTTCTTACCAATAAATATTATTAATAATTTTTGACATCAATTAGTTAACATCTATAATTTATAATTAAAAATAACATCTGATATTTCATGTATCTTGATAATATTATCGTGCATATAAAATCTAATAGTTAATTTTATATTAATAGGATCTTATAATGTTTTTACCTTTTATCATCGCTTTTCTAATCACTATTTCACTTGTTTTCAAACAGAGAAAACTAAGTTACATACTTTTATTAATGCTGTTTGTTATAACTATTTTATTATTTAAATATCATGCAACTGACAATATTAATCTGTCTTTTTAGTTAGAGAATTATGATGAAAACACTAACTTCAACAAAGATCATTTCTAATCTAAATATTCTAGGGTTATTAGGAATATGTGCAATATTAATTGTTGCGTTCTGTTATCAAATTATATTACATGAAATACCATGTCCACTATGCTTATTACAACGAGTAGGCATTATAATGATAGGCATCGGTTTTCTATTTAATCTTATCCTTGGCATTAATCAACGCCATTACAGTATAATTATTTTTAGTTCTATCGCCACATGTATGACGGCAACCCGACAATTGTTAATTCATATTCTGCCAGGTGATCCAGGATATTATTCTACCGTCTTTGGTCTGCATCTTTATACTTGGTCCTTACTTTTCTCTTTAGCGATTATTCTGTTTATTTCAGTATTAATGTTATTCAATGCCGCAGAAATACAAGTCGCAAAATCCCCTGCGAGAGAAATAGCGATTTATCTATTTATGTTTTTAATACTGGCTAACCTTATATCCACCATATTGGAGTGTGGACTGACAGAGTGCGTTGACAATCCAACATTTTATAACTTATTAAATTAAAAATTTATTTTACTATAGATTGTAAATTCGTAATTTTTTAACTTAGCCTATAAATTATAGTCAAAGTTTAAAAGAATAAGTTTTTGACAAAAACAAGAGATTTTTTGCAATAACATTTTTAGCAATAAACAACTACTACAATGGCAGCGACTATAATGGGGCTATGCGCCCCTGTCATTATTAATACTGTGAAAAATATTGCTGGATTTTCTTTGGATCTTTCGTTTGGGTCAGTGCCAACATAAGTAGCACTCGGGATTTATAGGGGCTTAGCGTCCCAGACGCAATAAAACCGTGTTTGTCATCATCAATTTCGCCGTTACGTGTGGTTGGCCCGGAAGAAACACGTGAGGAACGCACCACCACCAGTCCTTTTTTGACCGCATTGGATAACGTATTTAATATAGCATGGGAGATATTGCCATTACCTACACCCGCGCTCACAATACCCTGATAGCCGTTATCAATAAAAGCCTTGGCAGGAATATCAGACGCATTAGCGTAATTATAGACGATACCCACCTCCGGTAGTTGAGTCAGCTTGCTGACGTCGAACTGCGTCTGTCCAGTGTGTTTTTGCACAGGCGTCCGGGTATAGGTGACTTTGCTGTCGGAGACAGCTCCCAAAGCGCCATAATTAATCGACTGGAACGCCCCTAAATTCTCGGTGTTTAATTTGGTCACATCCCGTGCATCAAGGATCTTGCCATTCATCACCAACATCACACCCCGCCCGGCACTGTCCGGTGACGCTGCCGTCACGATCGCGTCGTACAAATTTACCGGCGCGTCAGAGCTAAGTGCAGTAACCGGACGCATTGCACCCACCAGTACTACAGGTTTCTCACACTTCACTGTCAGGTTTAGAAAATAGGCGGTTTCCTCAATGGTATCGGTACCATGAGTAATAACAAAACCGTCAGTACCTGAACACTGCGCATTTATTTTTTGCGCCAGCTTGAGCCATACCGTGGTATCCATATCCTGCGAACGAACAGTAACCACCTGTTCACCTTTAACATTGGCGATCTGCTTTATTTGTGGCACCAGCGCCACGAGCTGATCGACTTTGATTGTCCCTGGTGTGTAACTGGCTTTGACCGGTGACTCACCGCTACCTGCGATAGTGCCGCCTGTTGCCAGGACAGTAATATTGGGTAGTGCAAGCGCGGCACAAGAGAAGGAAACGCCGAAGGCTAGTACCAGAAAGCTCATTTTCATTTTCGTTTTCACTTTACTATTCCTTAAACAATGAAATTGCCGCTCCATCATACAAGGGTAGAAACACAAGCAATGCTGTTTACGATCAAACAAAGAAGAGAAAGTGGCAAAAATACTGAGTAGCAGGTATTGACAGGGAGTTTTACTTAGTTATTTCTTGGAGTTAGTAGATCTTCCTCATGCTCGTGGTGTGATTCAAGACTATTTTATAATTGTTGCTATAGGATCTTCCCTATCTTCGTAGGGTGTTTTCTTGTCAGGACTTCATCTGGATACATATAATCAGTCAGTTAATAATTCAGCTTATCCTAAATAAAAAAATCTTGCTTGGTTGAAAACTATAGATTATGCAAAAACACCCTGGATAAACGTATCGCTGGCACCGTTAATGGAACTTGCATGTGCTCCAACTCAACCAATCTGAGTGATAACGACTTAGGCACTAGTGCCAATGGCGATGGCATTTGGGGATCCTGCATTAATAAAGTAAGTAACTATCTAATCAGACTTGAATTATTACAATAATTATTTTTCTTCTATGCTTGATGCTTTATTTATATTCTGTTGTTATGGAGTTCAAAACGTGTTTCCAATAAATCATTTATCAACAGTTGCCCCTGCCGCTTTTCACAACGAAAATGATCCACCCAAGATGTTACTACAGCGATTAATATCATCTTCTGCTCATATTCAGGGAGAAAGTCGCTTACTACCTAATGGATTAACTGCGCGCGATAATTTGCCGTTGCTATTTCAGATTGTCCTTGATCCGGTAAATCAACAGCCAGAAATAAATGGTTTTCTACCTTCAGATGACATTGATTCCTTATACCCTATGATTGGCAAACTAGGAGAAACAACCATTCTTGCCGGAAATTATGATGAAATAGTGCGATTTGTCTCTCACAATAAAGCCTATGCAATTTTTGCTATTGCCGCATTTGGCTTACCTGCCGTCTCATTCAAACAAAATTTTGAAGATCCAGACACTAGCGCGATAGCGTTGCTATTTTCTAAAACAGGCAGTTTAGAAAGAGCAACAAACTTTGATGAAACACATATTTTAGGCCCGGTTGATCCAGAGTGGGTGGTTCTATTGCATACCCCCTATAGTGATCTTAATACACTACAACCAGAGGTAGTTGAAAAACTTTCACAAACTTACGAGCAAGTTGTGAATCAATATATCAACTCTTGTAACCATAGTACCTTTGATATCTGGTTCAGCATCTATCCTCAAGATGAAGCTTTACCCTCTCATCCTATAGCTAATGAACTTACCCAACAGCAAATGAATAATGCCAATTTAGAAAGGAAAATAGAGTACAATAATATTCCTCATCATTTACTCACTCAAAGTACTAGTCAAACTGACACTTTGGAAGAAAAAGAAACAGTAAAATTAGTCACCCCTAAAATGTCAACAGAGAGGGTATTATTAAACCCAGGAGAGTTTACAAAGGCCATAGGACTAAAAGGACTTAGTGAAAAATATAGCGTCGATTTGACTACACTAAAAGATTATCCCCAAACAAATAGCACTCCTTCGCTAAAGGGAAAATTTTTTTTAGCTGGCAAATCCAATAAATTAACCCCTGAGATATTAAAAGCGATAATGTCATTAGGCCCAGAGGAGTTTACAAAGGCCGGTGGACTAAGCGGGATCAGTGAAAAATATAAAGTAAATTATACCACCTTAAAAAATTACTTCTATGCAAATGGTACCCTCACGGTTAGAGGAAAGCTTTTTTTAGTCGACAAACCCGATAAATTAACCCCTGAGCTATTAAAAGCGATAGTGTCATTAGGTAAAGACGGGATCGCAAATGCCGGTGGACTTAGAGGGGTCAGTGAAAAATATAAGATAAATTATTCCACCTTAAATAATCATCTCAATACGGATGGGACTCTCACGATTAGAGGGAAAGTTTTATTAGGCAGCAAATCCAATAAATTAACTCCTGAGATATTAAAAGCGATAGTGTCATTAGGTAAAGACGGGATCGCAAATGCCGGTGGACTAAAAAGGCTCAGTGAACAATATAATGTGAATTTTTGTACGTTAAATAGTTACTTTAATGCAAATGGCACCCTCACTGTCAGCGGGAAAAGCTTTCTAGGTGGCAACCCCAATAAAATAACCCCTGAAATATTAACAGAAATTATGTCATTAGGTGAAGACGGGATCGCAAATGCCGGTGGACTCAAAGGAATCAGTGAACAATATAATGTGAAATTGGGGACGTTATATAATTACATGTATACGAATGGCACACTAACGGTTGTAGGGGAAGCTGTACTACGCGGCAAATCCAATGAAATAACCCCTGTGATGTTAAAAGCAATTATGTCATTAGGTGCCGAAGGGATCGCAAAATCCGGTGGATTGAGGGGGCTTAGTAAACAATATAATGTGAGATTGGGTACGTTAAACAATTACCTTAATAAAAATGGCACGCTCACAGTTGGGGGTAAAAGCTTTTTAGGTGACAAACCCAATAAATTAACCCCTGAGCTATTAAAAGCAATAGTGTCATTAGGTGAAGAAGGGATCGCAAAATCCGGTGGATTCAAAGGGCTCAGTGAACAATATAGTGTAAGTTTGGAAACGTTAAAGAGTTACCTTAATAAAAATGGCTCGCTCACAGTTAGAGGAAAAAGTTTTTTAGGTGACAAACCCAATAAAATAACCCCTGTGATGCTAACAGAAATTATGTCATTAGGTGAAGACGGGATCGCAAAAGCCGGTGGACTCAAAGGAGTCAGTGAACAATATAATGTGAGATTGGGTACGTTAAAGAGTTACCTTAATAAAAAAGGCATACTAACGGTTAGAGGTAAATCTATCTTAGGCGGCAAACCCAATAAAATAACCCCTGGAATTCTAACAGAAATTATGTCATTAGGTGAAGACGGGATCGCAAAAGCCGGTGGACTCAAAGGAATCAGTGAACAATATAATGTGAGATTGGGTATGTTAAAGAGTTACCTTAATAAAAAAGGCACACTAACGGTTAAAGGGGAAGGTATCTTAGGTGGCAAACCCAATAAAGTAAGCCCTGTGATGCTAACAGAGATTATGTCATCAGGTGAAGACAGGATCGCAAGAGCCGGTGAATCAAAGGGATCAGTGAACAATATAATGTGAGATTGGATACGTTAAAGAATTACCCTAATAAAAATGGCACGCTCAAATTTAGGGGAAAACGTTTTTTAGGTGACAAACCCAATAAAATAACCTCTGAGTTGTTAACAGAGATAGTGTCATTAGGTGCAAAAGAGATCGCAAAGTCCGGTGGACTGAGAGGGCTCAGTAAACAATATAGAGTGAATTTGAAGACGTTAAAAAATTATATATTTGAAAATGGCATCCTCACGTTTAAGGGAGAAAGTTTTTTAGCTGACTAGCCAGCAAATCCGTAAAAATTACGCTGTTGTTGCTAGCGAGCTAACAAATAAAGTTGGCTTGCCAGTAACAAGATGTTCTTTTTCGGATGTGAGGCTATTCTTCGCTTAATATGTGTATCAATTCGATAGCTGCAAACAAGGTTTGACACCCGCGGAAGGATTTGAAAACTAACATCGCGGGTATTCGTCGTTTGATATGTCGATGTTCTATTTTAACCGAATGGAGAATTATTTACGCTGTCTAACAGTATGTTTCTTCTTCGGATTTTTCTGCGTTCAGAGTACTAATTGCTGCAACATTGGTACCCTTTTACCGATATTAAAAAAGGAACAGCTTCAATATTCGGCAAGGCAAGATTTATCATTAGTTATCCAAAATTTTATTTGTTCGCCACTAAAAAACTTTTGCTAATCCGCTTGCTTTAATACAACAGAAGCCCATTTATTTAAAATATTAAAACATCTTCAATAGGATTGATTGAACCGATTATTTGAATTTGAAATTCTGCCTGCCCATCACCATCATGATCCAGCATTAATTTTGTTAAATTTTGTGTTTTATCATAATTGATGAGCATTTCATTTTTTTTATCAGAAAAGCTATTTACACAGTTGATATGAAAAAAACTATTGCTAATTTTACTCAATAAAGAAATATCTATTTTATCAATACCAACTTCAAAATCCATTATTATATCTGGTGATGTGAATAATGAATCATTAATTGCTTCGTAGTTAAAAATATCTATTCCTGAACCACCATATAGTTTATCGCTACCTGTCCCGCCCTCTATTGTATCGTTGCCATTCCTTCCATTAATTGTATCGTTGCCATCGCCGCCAATTATTAAATCGTTGCCATCGCCGCCATCTATAATATCGTTGCCATCCCCGCCATCTAAAATATCGTTGCCTCTGCTGCCCATTATTATATCATTGCTTTTCCCGCCAGTTATTAAATCGTTGCCATCCCCGCCATCTATTGTATCATTGCCTTTTCCGCCATTTATTTTATCGTCTCCTGTCCCGCCATCTATTATATCGTTGCCTTCATTGCCAAATATTAGATCGTCGCCATCCCCACCCTCTATTTTATCGTTGCCATCCCCACCCTCTATTTTATCGTTGCCGTCCCCACCATCTATTGTATCGTCGTCTTCCCCACTGTTTATTATATCGTCGCCTGCCCCACCTCCTATTAGATCGTTACCTGTCCCGCCAACGATTGTATCGTTGCCATATCCGCCATCTATTATATCGTTGCCATCCCGCCATTTAGTTTATCGTTACCATCCTCGCCATCTATTGTATCGTCGTCTTGACCACCATTTATTATATCGTTGCCGACCCTGCCATATAGTTTATCGTTGCCTTCCCCGCCATCTATTATATCGTTGCCTCCATTGCCCAATATTAAATCGTCGCCATTGCCACCATAAATCGTATTGTTGCCTGCCCCGCCATTTATTATATCGTCGTCCTCACTACCAAATATGCTATCATTGCCTTCCCCGCCATCTATTATATCCTTGCCTGCACCGCCATCTATTATATCGTTGCCTCCATTGCCAAATATTAGATCGTCGCCATTGCCACCATCGATCGTATTGTTGCCTGCCCCGCCATTTATTATATTGTCGTCCTCACCACCAAATATGCTATCATTGCCTTCCCCGCCATCTATTATATCCTTGCCTGCACCGCCATCTATTGTATCGTCGTCTTCACCACCATTTATCGTATCGTTTCCTTCCCCGCCATCTATTGTATCCTTACCTGTTCCGCCATCTATTATATCGTCGTCTTGACCACCATTTATCGTATCGTTGCCTTCCCCTCCATCTATTATATCTTTACCTGTCCCACCATCTATTGTATCGTCGTCTTCACCACCATTTATGGTATCGTTGCCTTCCCCACCAACTATTGTATCTTTGCCATCCCCGCTATATATTATATCTTTGCCTCCATTACCAAATATTAAATCGTTACCTTCCATGCCATTTATTGTATTGTCGCCTTCACCACCATTTATGGTATCGTCGTCTGCCCCACCAGTTATTACATCGTTATCTTTTTTATCGAATATTGGTACCCGGCCCCATTCGCTACTACGAGTAAATTTTGTTAAATTTTTCTGTGACTCAAGATGATAATATTGACTATTGAGCATTGTGTTCATTTTTTGTACCTAACTTGATTATTAATTTTGATCCGCTATCTACTTCAAAATCCACCTATCTAATGAAAAATTTAATATAGTGTGCGGCAATCATATTGGCCAATTTTGCTCAATAATTATTTTACAAAAATTCAACAATAGTAGGCTGGCTTTTACTAAAGGATTAACCCGTGGATCCATTCGAGGATGGGTATTTTCAAGAAAAAAATATTTTGTGAGCCGTTCGCGGGTTTTGTATACATGGCATAAATTATTGCAAATAAGCAACAAATGAAAAAACGAGCTTACTTTATATAATAAAAAACCCTATGGTGTGAACCATAGGGTTGAGAACCAGGAAATAGAATAGCGATTAGTTACAGCACATTGATACAATTTAACTCTTTATATGCAAGTTCTAAACGCGCAATCATAGAAGTTTGACCCGCACGCAGCCAAACACGAGGGTCATAATATTTTTTATTAGGTTTATCTTGACCTTCTGGATTACCCAATTGGCTTTGTAGATAACCTTCATTTTTCTTATAATAATTCAAAATGCCTTCCCAAGTCGCCCATTGGGTGTCAGTATCAATATTCATTTTTACCACACCATAACTGACTGCTTCTTTAATCTCTTCAGCAGTAGAGCCTGAACCACCATGGAAAACAAAATTCAGATTATTTTCCGCTGGCAAATTAAATTTCTGCGCAACGTATTCTTGTGAATTCTTAAGGATCTTTGGTGTTAATTGAACATTACCTGGCTTATAAACACCATGTACATTACCGAAAGATGCCGCAATCGTAAATCGATGACTAATTTTACTCAATTGCTCATAGGCGTAGGCGACATCTTCGGGTTGGGTATAAAGTGATGTGCTATCTAAGCCCGTGTTATCGACACCATCTTCCTCACCGCCGGTACAACCTAACTCAATTTCTAACGTCATCCCCATTTTGCTCATCCGGTGCAAATATTGGGAGCAAATTTCAATATTTTCCGCCAATGACTCTTCAGACAAGTCGATCATATGAGATGAAAACAGTGGTTTACCGGTGGTTTTATAATATTCCTCACCGGCATCCAGTAAGCCATCAATCCAAGGCAGTAGTTTACGTGCACAATGATCGGTGTGTAATATCACAGGTACAGCATAATGTTTTGCCATCTGATGTACATGATGAGCTCCTGAAATTGCGCCTAAAATCGCAGCTTGCTGGCCTTCTGCTTTTAAACCTTTACCAGCGATAAACGAGGCACCACCGTTAGAGAATTGGACAATGACAGGAGAACCAACCTTAGCGGCAGTTTCCAAAACAGCATTAATCGAATCTGTACCTACACAATTGACGGCCGGCAACGCAAATTTATGCTCTTTGGCAATGGCAAAAACTTTTTGCACATCATCGCCGGTAATAACACCTGGTTTTACAAAATCAAAAATCTTAGACATGAGATAAAGTCCTATTATTGGACAGGTAAGCAATACTACCTGTCATTTTCTTCAGATATAATTACTGTTTTGCGCGTTCTTCTAACACGACAACGGCAGGTAATTTTTTACCTTCCACAAATTCAAGAAAAGCACCACCGCCAGTAGAAATATAAGAGATTTTATCTGCAATACCAAACAGATCAATGGCCGCTAATGTATCGCCACCACCGCCAATAGAGAAAGCTTCGCTCTCAGCAATGGCTTGTGCAATCACTGCGGTGCCATGACGAAAATTAGGGAACTCGAAAACCCCAACCGGGCCATTCCATAAAATCGTTTTTGCCTTTTTAAGGATATCAGCCAAACGTTTAGCAGTTTCATCACCTAAGTCCAAAATCTGCTCATCATCTTTAACATCATTAACCGATTTCATCACCGCTTGTGCCGTTTCAGAAAATTCGGTTGCCACACGAACATCGGTTGGCACAGGAATATCGCAAGTCGCTAATAATTTTTCTGCTTCTGGGATCAAATCATCTTCATATAAAGAACGGCCAACTTTATGACCTTCAGCAGCAATAAAAGTATTGGCAATACCCCCTCCGACAATAATCTGATCGGCAATTTTTGCTAAAGAATCCAAAACAGTTAATTTAGTAGAAACTTTTGAACCACCAACGATTGCAACCATTGGACGAGCTGGCTCTTTTAATGCTTTACCTAATGCCTCCAACTCAGCAGATAATAGTGGACCTGCACATGCGATAGGTGCAAATTTTGCCACTCCATGAGTTGAAGCTTGAGCTCGGTGAGCGGTACCAAATGCATCCATTACATAGATGTCACAAAGTGCGGCATATTGCTTAGATAGAGTTTCATCATCCTTTTTTTCCCCCCTATTGAAGCGAACATTCTCAAGAACCACCAGCTCGCCATTAGCAACTTCCACCCCATTTAAATAATCTTTTACCAAACGAACAGGGTAATCAAGCTTATCTGCTAAATAGTCTACAACGGGTTTCAATGAAAACTCCTCATTATACTCACCTTCAATAGGGCGACCTAAATGAGACGTTACCATTACCTTTGCGCCTTGTTTTAAAGCGCTTTCAATCGTCGGTAAAGAAGCACGGATGCGTGCATCAGAGGTAACTTTGCCATCTTTGACAGGAACGTTTAGGTCAGCCCGGATGAATATTTTTTTACCCGCTAGATCTAAATCAGTCATCTTAATTACAGACATGGTGAATCCTCTCGTTGATTCTCTAAATTATTAATCTTCTGCTGTGTATGGAGAACAGTATGCCCATACTGTCTGTCAACAGATAGATTTGTTGAAACCAGTAGCAGCCATTGCTAATGTCGTATCAAGCATACGATTGGCAAAACCCCACTCATTATCACACCAAACTAAAAGCTTAATCAGGTGTTCTCCACTAACACGTGTTTGCGTACCATCGACAATAGCACTGTGTGGATCATGATTAAAATCAGTTGATACTAACGGCAATTCAGTATAATCAACTATACCATGAAATGAATCCTTTGCTGCCTGTTGCAATAGTTGATTGACTTTCCTTACCGTTACTTTAGATCTTACCGTCACACTGAGATCAATTGCCGTTACATTGATAGTCGGCACGCGAACCGATATGGCTTCAAAATGATCTTTGAATTTAGGCAATATTCGAGTGATCCCAGCAGCTAATTTGGTATCAACAGGAATAATAGATTGGCTAGCCGCACGTGTTCGACGTAAGTCTGGATGATAAGCATCGATAACCGGCTGATCATTCATTGCAGCGTGAATTGTTGTCACTGTACCAGACTCAATATCCAAAGCATCATCTAATATTTTTATCACAGGAATAATACAATTTGTGGTACATGATGCGTTTGATACCAATTGATCACTATTTTTCAAACTGGTTTCATTAACACCATAGACAATAGTCGCATCTAGATCAGTACTGCCTGGATGGGAGAATAGAACCTTTTTTGCACCACTGGCTAAATGCGCATAACCATCGGCCTTTGAACCATAAATACCAGTACAATCAAGTACTATATCAATATCCAATGCCCGCCATGGCAGTTTTTCAATCTCAGATTGATGAAAGAGATGAATCTTGTCATTACCCACCACTAACGAATCGTTATCCAGGTGCACATCCCAGCCAAATCGACCATGACTAGAGTCATACTTCAATAAATGCGCTATCCCTTTTGCAGTAGCAATTTCATTAATCGCAACAACAGTTATTTGAGCGCGGTGATCTGATTCATAAAGCGCTCTTAAAACACTACGCCCTATTCGCCCAAATCCATTAATTGCCACTCTAACTACCATACTATTCCTTCAATTTAACAACTGATTTATTAACGGCTAAGAATACTGATAATTACAGCTTTTGTACTGAGGATTTTTGTTGTCAATCATAAAAAGTGTGCTTTTGATCAATAAATCTCTATCAACTTCAAAACTGAAACGTTTCAGCTAAACGTAAACAGGTTACGACATTAAAAAGATGTTCGCAATAGATCAAGATCATCGGCTTAAATAAAAAAAGCGTATCTAATCATATAAAATTGACCAGTACGCTCACACCGTTTCTGTCAATTACGACAATAAAGATTTTGCCTTTGCAATCACATTTTCCACGCTAAAACCAAATTCTTTAAATAAAATCTCAGCCGGCGCTGACTCGCCAAAAGTATGCATACCAACAACCGCACCGGTTGTCCCCACATATTTGTACCAATAATCAGCAATGCCCGCCTCAACAGCAAGTCGTGCTGTCACCGAACAGGGTAATACAGACTCACGATATGTGGCGTCCTGTTGATCAAAAGTATCCGTTGATGGCATAGAAACCACCCGTACTTTATAGCCTTCCGCGGTCAACTTTTCGTAAGCCTTAACAGCTAATCCAACATCAGAGCCGGTTGCTATCAAAATAAGGGCTGGTGTTCCTTCACAATCTTTCAGCACATAAGCCCCTTTAATAATGTTGGCTAACTGTTTAGCATCACGTGGCTGCTGCTCAAGATTTTGACGGGAAAAAATCAACGCACTTGGCCCCTCTTTACGCTCAATCGCATATTGCCAAGCAATGGCTGATTCCACCTGATCGCAGGGACGCCAAGTACTTATATTAGGCGTCATACGCAAACTAGCTAATTGCTCAACAGGCTGATGAGTGGGGCCATCTTCACCCAGGCCAATAGAATCATGAGTATAAACAAAAATACTACGAATTTTCATTAACGCAGCCATGCGTACTGCATTACGGGCATACTCAACAAACATCAAAAAAGTTGCGCCATAGGGTATAAAACCACCATGCAATGCGATGCCATTCATAATTGCCGACATACCAAATTCACGGACACCATAGTGAATATAATTACCGGCTAAATCGTCATTTATTGATTTAGAAGCCGACCACATAGTCAAATTACTAGGAGCTAAATCTGCAGAGCCGCCTAAAAGTTCAGGCAATACCTTACCGAAAACTTCCAATGTATTTTGTGAAGCTTTACGGCTGGCAATATTGGCGGGGTTACGTTGTAATTCGCTTACGAAATCATTCGCCAGAGCTTGCCAATTTGCCGGTAATTCAGCGTGGGTACGACGTATAAATTCATTGGCAAGTTGCGGAAAAGCCTGTTGATAGGCGGCAAATTTTTCACGCCAGGCGGTCTCTTTTTTCTGCCCTATTTCGCGAGCATCCCAGGCTTGATAGATATCTGCTGGTATTTCAAAAGCTGGATAAGGCCAATTTAGTGCCGTCCGGGTTTCAGCAATATCCGTTTCACCTAATGGCGAACCATGCGCTTCTTCAGATCCCGCCTTATGTGGCGAGCCATAACCAATTATTGTCTTGCAGATTAATAAAGAAGGTTTATCGGTAACCTTACGGGCTTGTTCTATTGCTGACTTTATTTGTTCTGGATCATGTCCATCAATACCCTTGATCACATGCCAGTGATAAGCAGCAAAACGTTCAGCAGTATTATCCGTAAACCAACCTTCTACCTCACCATCGATTGAAATGCCATTATCATCATAAAAGGCAATCAGTTTACCTAGTTTTAGTGTTCCGGCCAGTGAACAAGCTTCATGTGAAATACCTTCCATCATGCAACCATCACCCATAAATACATAGGTATAATGATCAACAATAGTATGCTCAGGACGATTAAATTGCGCAGCTAACGTTCGCTCGGCAATAGCAAACCCTACAGCGTTTGCAATCCCTTGTCCCAGTGGGCCAGTCGTGGTTTCAACACCTGGAGTATAACCATATTCAGGATGTCCCGGTGTTTTGGAGTGAAGTTGGCGAAAATTTTTTAATTCTTCGATCGGTAAATCATAACCGGTAAGATGTAGCAAACTATAAAGTAGCATAGAGCCATGGCCATTAGATAATACAAAACGGTCACGATCTACCCAGCTAGGATCAGCCGGATTATGATCCAAATAGTCACGCCAGAGTACTTCAGCAATATCCGCCATTCCCATTGGCGCTCCTGGATGCCCTGACTTTGCTTTCTGAACCGCATCCATACTGAGGAAACGAATAGCATTAGCAAGGATTTTACGAGTGATCATTGTTTACTCCATCTCGAATAAATAGCAAATTTCACACTGATTTTCTCAATGCTACTTTGTCATTTTAACAGTTAAAATTTAATCTAGGTACCTAGCCTAAATAACCAACGGTAACAAAACCTTAATTAATCACAAAGGAATCAAAATAAGTGAATGAAAAAATAATAACAACACAGTTTGTGCTACATCGAAAACCAAAACACTAACATCCTAATTTTTTCTAAGCAAAAAGGCTGTGAGATTGGATATGATTTTACTGGAAAAAAGGTGCCAATTTTCTAAAAAAGACAAAAAACCCCGAGACTTATTGCTCAGGGTTTCATAATATTGGCGGTGCGGACGGGACTCGAACCCGCGACCCCCGGCGTGACAGGCCGGTATTCTAACCAACTGAACTACCGCACCACGATATAATCGAGTTAAGAACGACCACGATATTACGAATCAGCTATCTATACGTCAATATCTTTTAGAAAAAAAATCACTGTTTGCACATTTTTTCAGCTAAAAAAGCAATAGTGGTTAATGTTTAACCTGCTCTTTTTCACTATTATTCGATCGCCAAAGCGAAATCCTGCCACTTTTCTTTTCAATCAAATCCAGTCGTTCCTCATGGGCAGCAATTTCTTCTGGATTTGCATAAATTATGCTTAATCCAGACGCCTCTCTCTTTATTCGTTTAATATCCCCTACATAAACCTCACTACCCGGCTCAGAATCAACTGAAAAAGCTAAAGAGGTTTGGCCTCCTGTCATTGCCATATAAACTTCGGCCAAGATCTCAGCATCGAGCAATGCGCCGTGTAAGGTACGCTTTGAGTTATCAATATGATAGCGATCACATAAAGCATCAAGATTATTCCGTTTTCCCGGAAACAACTTTCTGGCCAGCACCAAGCTATCTGTGATCTGACAAAAGTTGGCGGTTGGTGGAATATCTCTATTTAACTTAGAAAATTCATAGTCCATGAATCCAATATCAAAAGGGGCATTATGGATCACTAACTCAGCACCGCGAATAAAATCTAAAAATTCATCCGCTATTTCGGCAAATGTGGGTTTATCCTGTAAAAACTCATCACTAATACCATGAACTTCGAAAGCTTCAGGATCAACTAATCGTGTTGGTTTTATATAAACATGAAAATGACGGCCGGTCAGGCGGCGATTAATTACCTCTACCGCCCCAATTTCAATAATATTATGCCCTTCATAATGGATCCCTAGCTTATTCATACCAGTAGTTTCCGTATCAAGAACAATTTGTCGTGTAATCACTGTGCTCATAGTGCCTTTTTATGTCAGACTTAGGGTTATAAATCACCAATAAAATGAGTTTATCAGAAATGACGAAACAGGTAGAAATTTTCACCGATGGTTCTTGCTTAGGTAATCCAGGCCCAGGCGGCTATGGTATTTTACTCCGTTATCATAAACATGAAAAAACATTGAGCAAGGGCTATTTTCGTACCACCAATAATCGTATGGAGTTAATGGCTGCCATTATTGGTTTGGAAACGCTGAAGCACTCCTGCCAGGTTATTCTAACCACAGATAGTCAATATGTACGTAAAGGGATCACTCAATGGATACACAACTGGAAAAATCGCCAATGGCGACGTGCAGATAAATCGCCTGTTTTGAATGTTGATTTATGGCAACGATTAGACGCAGCAATTTCGCGACATCAGGTAGAATGGCACTGGGTTAAAGGCCATGCGGGTCATCCAGAAAATGAGCGATGCGATGAATTAGCAAGAAATGCAGCAAATTCTCCAACAGAAGAGGATAGCGGCTACCAGGCGGAGCAAAATTAATGACGTTTACGCCAACACTTAGCTATCCCAACTGTATTACCTATTTTCAGGCGGGTTCGCATAAGTTTTTTTGGTGTTGGCGTCAACGGTAACGTTCTTTTACGGGCAATGATAAGATTAATACAACCGGCAAATTGCAAATTTTTATTGATAAAATGGTTAGGACTTACCCAAGGTATCATTTGAAAACTTTGGTGATGCAGTACTTCGTAATTCAATAAGCTCAACCAATCAAGTTGACGCCAGGTTGAGAACATATGACTAAGGTAGGGTTGCCGCTTACGCAAAAAAGGAATACATTTCCCTATCCCTAACAAACTAAAGGGATTAAAATTAGATAAAATTAGCCAACCATCATCAACTAAAATTCTATCGGCTTCACGCAATAACCAATGTGGGTTATTAGTGTAAGATAGTTGCTGAATCAAAAGACAGGCATCAATCGATTTGTCCTCAAAAGGCATTTTATTAGGATCACCTAATAATTGAAAGTTGCTACCGGCAAGATTCATGCTAAATTGATGAGTAATCAGCGATGATTGAGTGTCAATTTGTAAACTCAATTGACCAATTTTTAACAAATGGAAACCAAATATTTTTGGCCACCATGGTTGTAGCTGCTGGTTCAATGCAATACGATAATACTCTCCCCATGGGATATCTTCCCAGGAGTCAGGCATTTTAGACAGTTGAGCAATACGAGCTGACTTCATTGTAATATCCTTCTAACCCATTAGCTATGAGGCATTATTATATTATGGAGCTTATCAGAATTCCTTCCCTAGTTGATAATTATATATGGCTATTAATCAATCAAGGTAATTGTATTATTGTTGACCCTGGTACCGCTAAGCCGGTACAGCAATTTTTACAACAAAATGCCATACAGCCAGTCGTTATTTTACTCACTCACCACCACCATGATCACGTCGATGGTGTCAAAGAATTACAAAGTTATTATCCAGAATTAGTCGTTTATGGCCCAATGGAAACCAGTAATAAAGGAACAACATGTGTTATAAAAGGTGGAGAGCAGCTAAACTTTGCTGGATTTTCATGGCAAATTTTAGCTGTGCCAGGACATACACTAGGACATGTTGCTTACTATCAAAAACCTTATCTATTTTGTGGTGATACCCTATTTTCTGGTGGTTGTGGACGTATATTTGAAGGTACAGTTGAACAAATGTATCACTCGATTGAAACCCTTAAAGCTTTACCTGATAAGACGTTAGTCTGTTGCGCACATGAGTACACCGCTGCCAATATGGCATTTGCCAGTTATTTATTACCCCATGATGAGGCGATAAAAGCCTTTACTTTAGCCGTCAATCAAAAACGAGCCCAAAAACAACCCACACTGCCATCACAACTTAAAGTTGAAAAAAAGATTAATATTTTCTTAAGATATGACGATCCAAATTTACAAAAAGTATTGGGATTTTCGCCTGCTACTGCTTCAAATTGTGATGTGTTTGCCAAAATTCGCAAACTAAAAGATCGCTTTTAAATTGATGGTTGTCATTAGCTAACGAGATCAGTATCATTGACCTCTTTATTAAGCAATTGAATAAATAACAGCCTAGGATAGGTTACATTAATGAAGACAAAAGCGATACTATTCGCCTCTGTTTTGCTTGTTGGCTGTCAAATGAACCCCAAAAAGCAAACACCAGATCCGTCTTCAGCCAATCAAGATATTGAAACCACCGCTTGGGAATCAACCTATTTAATAGAAAATGATTTGTGGGGTTATATTAGTAATGAGCTGAAAATGGATATTCCTGCTAATGCCAGGATCGCAAATCAAATCAAATCTTATTTAGCCAAAAAAAGCTATCTGCAGAATGTGACATTACGCGCAGAGCCTTACATGTACTGGATTGTTGAAAAAATTGATCAGCGTAACTTGCCAATGGAGCTGGCCTTAGTTCCTATTGTGGAAAGCGCTTTTAATCCCCATGCAACCTCTCAGGCACAGGCAACAGGATTATGGCAGATTATTCCATTGACCGGTCAATCCTATGGATTAAAACAAAATAAATGGGTTGATGAACGCAGAGATGTCGCTGCCTCTACTACTGCAGCGCTAAATTTACTTCAACGTTTAAATAATTTATTCGACGGTGATTGGCCTTTAACCTTGGCTGCTTATAATTGTGGTGAAGGCTGCGTACTTAATGCCATTAAGAAAAATGAAACCCTTGGATTACCTACAGATTATTGGTCGTTATCATTACCTAAAGAAACCATGAACTATGTGCCAAAAATTTTGGCTCTCAGTGATATATTACGCAACAGCGATCAATATACATTGCCATTACCAACGACCAATAAAAATAATGCGCTTACCCAAGTGAATATCGGTGAACAAATTACTTTACCGCAAGCAGCTAGACTTTCTGGGCTGTCGTTAACCACACTTAAAGCCTATAATCCTAATTTAAAGCATAATATAACCCCACCCACCGGCCCCTACACTATTATGCTACCAACCGATAAAGCTGAGCTGCTTAAAGATGCGCTTTCTGATCAAGATGTATTGAACAGTATTCGTCTTGCAGTTGCCAAAAATAATAAACAGCTATTAGCTAAACAACTTGCTATCAGTAGTTATAAAGTTAAACGCGGTGATTCCTTATCGACTATCGCCAAACGTTTTAACATGACAACCGATAAACTTAAGTCACTAAATGGTATGAAAACAGCCAACTTGCGGATTGGGCAAACTTTAAAAATTAGCGGCAAACATAGTTATCGTACAGCAACTATGATTGCTAAAAATAGCACTTCCCTAGGCAAGAAAGGTAAAGTTAATATCAAGACCTACAAAGTCCGTCAAGGGGATTCCTACTATAGTATTGCTAAACGTCATGGTATCGATCTTAAGGATCTTATGAATTGGAATTCTGGCGTTAAAATAGCAGATTTAAAACCGGGGATAACATTAACTATTCACCTCTAATAATATTATGGAAAAATAACCCTTCTATTGAAAGGTTATTTTTCCTCATTAATAAAAATTGACAATTATTTCTTTTTATTATTAGGCATTGAGATAATAATCTATCCCGCCTGAACATGTCCGTAATCGGGACTAGTAAAATAAAAAATAGCAAATACTGAAAAAAATAAAAAATAGAGAATAATAAAAATCAGACTAATAATAAATGCAGCCAATCCAGCTCTATTCCAAGTATCCTGTACCACTTTAAACGTTCTTACATCATTATAGTTACCATTACACCATGCCCATTCATTCCCTTTAAAACCACATACAAACATCCAAATAAAATTAAATAGTGGAATAATACAAAGAAGTGGCCAATAAGTTCGATTACCAAACCCCCAAAAAATACTGAACATAAAAGCGCCCCAATTCCACCCTTTAACTTCTTCTGGCATCATTTTTTTCTGGATTTGATTTTCCATAATTAGCTCCTAAAATCACAAGTAAAAAGCAACTGAAATATAGACGATTTCAATATCAAAGCAAATTTTCTTTTTTATTGTATTTAATATTTATTATAAATAAAAAAATAAATAGCTATTTAATCAACTTAAAAAAATAAAATATTAGTTCATAAAATCATATTTATAATTAAAAATAATTTGACATTAATTATCTAAAGCAATTTTAAATAAGATTATTGGTAAAATCAAAATCTAGAATTTCATATATAATAAACCTGACATAAATTTTTTATCATAAATATATTAATGTTAAAAGGAGTTATAATGGACTATTACTCAATTTTATCCAAATTAAGTTTAAATTTTATATTATTTATTTTAATTAGTTTTAATAAATTTATTTATGCTGATACTTCTACTGTTGAAATTGCTAAACCACTGGAAAATGGAATTTCATATAATACTTTTTCTGAACTGCCTTTTAGTCAAAATAGCATTACCTTTAATAACGATATTCTGTCAAATCCAAAACTGGATAACACAGCGGCTATGATTATTATCGCAGAAATTACTAGTAATAAACACTCTAATCTACAAGGCTCAATCGGTATTAAAGGAACTATTGCTGATCTGATTATTGCCAATCCTAACGGGATCAGTTGGAAAAATGGTAAAACAGACAATGTCAAAAATCTGTCGCTTATCGCAGGTAAATTGGAAATCCCAGCGGAGAAAACGTTACAACAGCTGAAGAGTTTAAAATTCATTACCACAATAGGTAGCAGGATTAATTTAACTGATGATAGAGAAAATGCTTTGCCCATTAATAATCTGGTGAATATTGAGGCTAAAATAAATGTTGCTAAACTCAATCTTGTCGCCGATAAAATTACCATCAATGATAACATTACTCTTAACGCTGGACAGCAACATTTCCTTGCCGCAACTGGCGCGATTTCCTATAGCCTTCAGCAAGCTAATATTAAACTTAAGCACCTAATCAAACCGGATACTCATTTAACTTATTTACACCATAGTCAGTTTAAACTTGACCAACAAGCTATTGTCAAAGGACAAAATATTTTTCTGGAAAGCCATCCTTATCAATGTAGTAATAGTTATTCATGCAAAAATAATAATATTCAATTAAACGGTACGCTCATCGCGCAAAATTTTTCTCTACGTGGTGATAGTCTATTTGAAAATTCTGGATTGCTAATTTTTGGCCGGCAACCATAATAAATTGAAAACATCAATAAACCTTTGCCCTTATTAAACCATAACGACATCCAAAGGATAATTAATAAAAAGGCGAGATAACAATAAGTCTCTCGCCTTTAGTATCTGTTGAATCAACAACGGTAAACTTAAGCCTGGCCTTTCACTTCTTTTAGACCATTAAAAGGAACTTTTTCACCTAATGCTTCTTCAATACGAATTAATTGGTTATATTTAGCTACCCGATCAGAACGGCTCATAGAACCTGTTTTGATCTGACCCGCTGCTGTTCCTACTGCCAAATCTGCAATTGTCGCGTCTTCAGTTTCACCTGAGCGATGTGAGATAACCGCCGTGTAACCCGCATCTTTCGCCATCTTAATTGCCGCTAAAGTTTCGGTTAAGGTACCAATCTGATTGAATTTAATCAAAATGGAATTAGCAATACCTTTTTCGATACCTTCTCGCAAGATCTTGGTATTAGTAACAAATAAATCATCACCCACTAACTGAATTTTGTCACCCAACACTTTAGTCTGATAGGCAAAACCATCCCAATCTGACTCATTAAGCCCATCTTCAATAGAAACGATAGGATATTGTTTGGTTAATTCTTCCAGATAATGAGTAAACTCTTGTGAAGTAAAAGTTTTACCTTCACCTTTCAGCTCATAATTACCGGTTTCCTGGTTGTAGAATTCTGAGGCAGCGCAATCCATGGCTAAGGTAATATCTTTACCTAACACATAGCCTGCTGCTTCAACGGCTTCTTTAATTGCGGCTAAAGCGGCAGCATTAGATTCTAAATTTGGCGCATAACCACCTTCATCTCCCACCGCGGTATTCATGCCTTTGGCTTTTAATACTTTTGCCAGGTGATGAAAAACTTCTGAACCCATCCGGACTGCTTCTTTCAAGCTTTTTGCGCCGACTGGCTGGATCATAAACTCTTGAATATCTACATTGTTATCTGCATGTTCGCCACCATTGATAATATTCATCATCGGTAAGGGCATAGAGAATTTACCCGGCGTGCCATTCAATTCAGCAATATGCTCATATAAAGGCATGCCTTTTGCCGCCGCTGCCGCTTTAGCATTAGCCAGTGAAACGGCTAAAATCGCATTAGCACCGAATTTAGATTTATTTTCTGTACCATCTAAGTCGATCATGATTTTATCGATATTAGCCTGATCTTTGGCATCTTGGCCGATCAACGCATCAGCAATCGGGCCATTCACTGCGGCAACTGCTTTCAGGACACCTTTACCTAAAAAGCGAGCTTTATCACCATCACGTAGTTCCAATGCTTCTCGTGAACCGGTCGATGCACCAGAGGGTGCCGCTGCTAAACCAACAAATCCCCCTTCTAAATGAACCTCTGCTTCAACAGTCGGATTACCACGGGAGTCGATGATTTCACGCCCGATGACTTTAACGATTTTGGACATTAAATTTTCCTCAGTACAAGTTAAATTTCAGCCAATGGTAACAAATTAATACCATTAACCCATATCTCATTTCAGCTGGCCTTGCTGATATTCCTTCGCAGCTTTGATAAAACCAGCAAATAAAGGATGACCATCCCTTGGTGTCGAAGTAAATTCAGGATGAAACTGACAAGCTACAAACCAAGGATGGTTAGGATCCTCAATAATTTCCACCAGCTTATTGTCCGCCGAGCGTCCTGCAATACATAAACCCGCTTCTTCAATCCGCGCTAAAAGCATATTATTGACTTCAAAACGGTGGCGATGCCGTTCCATAATTGTGTCGCTATTGTATAACTCACGGACTTTACTGCCTTTCACTAAATGGCATAATTGACCACCTACTCGCATCGTACCGCCAAGATCACTCTTCTCATTGCGAACTTTAATATTACCACTGTCATCAGACCATTCCGTAATTAAAGCAACAACTGGATAGGGACAATCTGGCGCAAATTCTGTCGAGTTTGCCCCTGCCATACCGGCAACATGACGAGCATATTCAATCAGGGCAACCTGCATTCCCAGGCAAATACCCAAATAAGGAATATTATTTTCCCGTGCGTAACGTGCTGCCATAATTTTTCCTTCGACACCCCGTTCACCAAAACCACCTGGAACTAGGATAGCATCAAGTCCTTTTAGTAGCTCGCTACCACGCGCTTCAATATCTTCCGAATCAATCAGTTTAATATTTACTGTTAAACGATTTTTTAAACCGCCATGTTTTAACGCTTCAATAACCGATTTATAAGCATCAGGTAACTCTATATATTTACCTACCATGCCAATAGTTACCTTACCTACCGGGTTGGCTTGCGCATCAATAACCTGTTCCCATTCAGACAAATCAGCGGCTGGGCATGCAAGTTCAAATTTCTCACAAATATAATCATCTAACTGCTGAGATTTCAATAATGCAGGAATTTTATAAATTGAATCAACATCCTCTAATGAAATCACCGCTTTTTCCGGTACATTGCAGAAAAGCGCAATTTTTGCCCGTTCATTTACAGGAATAACCCGATCAGAACGGCAAATTAACACGTCCGGCTGAATACCAATAGAAAGAAGTTCTTTTACCGAATGTTGCGTCGGTTTGGTTTTAACTTCACCCGCAGCAGGTAAATAAGGGACTAAAGTAAGATGCAAGAAAAGGGTGTGTTTACGACCAACATCAACAGCTAATTGGCGAATCGCTTCCAAAAAAGGTAAAGATTCAATATCGCCCACTGTACCACCAACTTCAACCAAAACGATATCATGACCTTCTCCGCCACGAATAATCCGATTTTTGATCTCATCGGTAATATGAGGAATAACTTGAATGGTTTCGCCTAAATAATCACCACGACGCTCTTTACGTAACACTTCAGAGTATACGCGACCGGTGGTGAAATTATTACGGCGTGTCATTTTAGTACGAATAAAACGTTCATAATGCCCTAGGTCAAGATCAGTTTCTGCACCATCTTCAGTAACAAAAACTTCTCCATGTTGGATTGGGCTCATCGTGCCTGGATCAACATTAATATAAGGATCCAGTTTCATAATGGTAACATTCAGTCCACGGGCTTCAAGTATAGCAGCCAAAGAGGCTGCGGCAATGCCTTTGCCCAGAGAGGAAACTACCCCGCCGGTTACAAAAATATAATTTGTTTTCATGCTGAACCTGAAAATTTAGGTGTAAAAGACGATGAATATAACAGGACGGGAAAGCAGTATACCCTAACCTTAAATCTGCTACAAATGTTCTTAGCCTATTAAGGTTAATTTTCATCAATAATCTTTTAATATCAAGAATTAACTTTGGTCAATTCCCTGCAACAAATAGCTGCTCGATTATAACATTCTAACTAATATTTAATCCATTCAGCTAAAAACAGGAATCACTCTTTTTTAATTTGCTGCCAAAGTTTTTCCATTTCATCTAGTGTAGCATTTTCTAATGAACTGCCTTTGTTTAAGATCAGTTTTTCTACTTGACGAAAGCGGCGTTCAAATTTATGACACGCTTTCTGTAATGCTAATTCTGGCTCATGGCCAAGATGGCGCGATAAATTAACCACTGCAAAAAGTAAATCACCAATTTCTTCTTCAATACGCGACTGTATCGGTGCAGGCTTATTAATTTCTGCCAAAACTTCTTCAATTTCTTCATGCACTTTGGCTAATACTGGTGCAAATTCTTTCCAATCAAAACCCACAGCTGCACAGCGTTTTTGCATTTTATTAGCCTTCATTAATGCCGGCAGTACTGGTGGAATATCATCCAAAACGGAATGCTGGTTTTTTGCTGCTCGTTCTTTAACTTTATTTTTTTCCCAATCATAGTTTGCTTTATCGCTATTTACGCGTGATTGCCCAGCAAAAATATGGGGATGACGTGATATTAACTTTTGATTAACAACTTGGCAGATTTCATTAAAATCAAATAATGCTTGTTCTTTTGCCATTTGAGCATAAAAGACAATATGAAACAGTAAATCACCCAATTCTTCTTTTAAAGCAGCAAAATCCTGTTGTTCAATCGCATCAAGAACTTCATAAGTTTCCTCCAGCGTATAAGGCGCTATTGTGGCAAAAGATTGCACTTTATCCCATGCACAACCATGCTCAGGATCACGTAACTGAGTCATAATCAATAACAATCGTTCTATTGTACCTGAGTCCGTTTGCATGTAATTTCCATCCAAAGTTAATAAAGATCAAAAACCAATTAACGCACTGCTTGCTAAAACATGAGGTAATAATTACGACTTAATATGACGTTTTGCCTCGAATACATCAGGAAGTTGATTCAATTTCGCCAAAATACGACCTAAAACAGGTAAATTATAGATTTCAATATTCATATCAATCGTGGCCAATTGTTGTTTAATATCACTACGACTACTAACACTTAAAACATTTACTTTTTCATTAGCAAGGACAGTCGTGATATCTCTTAATAATCCACTCCGATCATTAGCAAGAATTCGCAGGCCTAATGAATAACCACTTGAGTAGTTTTCTCCCCAAATAGCATCGACTATTCTTTCTGGAGCGTGCAATTGTAGCTCAATCAGTTGCTCACAATCGATACGATGGATAGAAATACCTCGACCTTTGGTAATAAAACCAACAATATCATCACCAGGAATTGGCTGACAGCAACGAGCAATGTGGTGCATCAAGTTGCCAACACCTTCTACAACAATGCTACCACTATCCTTTACTGGCAAGCGGTTAGCAGATATTTTATCTTCCAACGTCTTTAAAGCGGCGCGATCGGCTTCTTCGGCAGTCGTTTGGCTAAATTTATTCTGTAAAAAATTTACCAGTTGATTAATACGAATATCACCAACGCCAATACCAGCGAGAATTTCATCCAACGAGTTAACGTTGTAGCGCGTTAATAACAACTTTTCAGCCTCTTTTAAACTTACCGCTAAATGATTAAGTTCGTTATCTAATATTTGCCTTCCTGCCTGGATATTTTTATCACGATCCTGCTTACGAAACCAATTGTGGATCTTAGCGCGACCACGACTTGTCGTAATGTAACCTAAATTTGGATTGAGCCAGTCACGGCTAGGGTTTGGATACTTTTGCGTGATAATTTCAACTTGATCTCCCATCTGTAAGTGATAGCTAAAAGGCACAATTCGGCCGCTGACCTTAGCGCCAATACAGCGATGGCCAACATCACTATGAATGTGGTAGGCAAAATCAAGTGGGGTTGAACCAGCAGGCAAATCAATAACATCACCTTTAGGAGTAAAAACATAGACGCGATCATCAAAAACCTGGCTACGAACTTCATCAAGCATTTCCCCTGAATCAGCCATCTCTTCCTGCCAGGCTATCAATTTTCTCAACCAGACAATACGATTTTCATAGCTACTCTCTTTGCCCGTTATTACTGCTCCTTCTTTATATTTCCAATGAGCAGCAATACCTAATTCTGCATCTTCGTGCATTTGTCGAGTCCGAATTTGTATTTCAATCGTTTTACCGTTTGGCCCTAATACCACAGTATGAATGGATTGATAACCATTTGGTTTTGGATTAGCAACATAATCATCAAATTCATCAGGTAAATGACGAAAATGGGTATGCACAATACCTAATGCAGCGTAACAGTCTTGCAAACGTTCAACGACAATCCGCACAGCGCGAACATCAAAAAGTTCATCAAAAGTCAGATATTTTTTTTGCATCTTTCGCCAGATGCTATATATATGCTTTGGACGGCCATAAATTTCTGCTGTAATGCTTTCCTGTAACATAAAGTGTCGCAGTGACGAAACAAAATCATCAATATATCGTTCACGATCAATACGTCGTTCATGGAGTAATTCAGCAATCTTTTTATATTCATCCGGGTGTAAATAATGAAAACAGAAATCTTCTAGCTCCCATTTCAATTGCCCAATGCCTAAACGGTTGGCCAAAGGAGCATATATATTTAAGCACTCTTTTGCTGCTAGGACTCTTTCATCTTCAGAGCGATCCCTTACCTCACGTAAATAGGCAATGCGTTCTGCTATCTTAATCACCACGCAACGAAAATCTTCCACCATGGCGAGTAACAATCGGCGAATATTATCTACCTGGCTAGAACTCTTGTCGCCTAATTGGTTAGCATTCAACTGGCGAATGGCGTCCATCTCCATCACACCTTTAACTAAAGCGTGAATGGATTTACCAAACTCAATATTAATAATTTCCTCATTGACAATTTTGGCATCAACTAGTGGAAATAGCATTGCTGCGCGCAGACTATCGAGATCCATACTTAATGTTGACAGGATTTCTCCCATCTCGATCCCACGCCAAAGTAATAATTGACTATTTTCATAGTGCTGAACTTTGCTAAAGCAGTAATGCCAAAGTTCAATTAACTTTTTTTCTGAGTCATTGTTGCTAAGTTTGAGACTAGCAACCCATTTATCAACGGCAAATTCACCTGCAGATGTCAAATGAGCGCTTCTAATTGCAACCATAATCTTTCCTTGCCTATTTGCTTGAATCGCGACAAAAAAGTGCCATAGACTCAAGATGACTAGTATGCGGGAACATATCTAACATCCTGACACTTATAAGTTGATAACCGGCCGTAAGTAATTGTTTACTATCTTTTACTAATGTCGTTAGGTTGCAGGAGATATAGACAACCCGTTCTGGCTTAAATTTGATAATATGTGGCATTACGCCTATAGCCCCAGCACGGGCAGGATCTAATAAAATTTTGTTAAAACCCATTTTTGCCCAAGGGTGGCAATCTATGTCACACTCAAGATCAGCTTGATAAAACTCATCATTAGTTAATCGATTTAAACTAGCGTTATAACGCCCTTGCGCTACCAATTCAGCAACGCCTTCAACACCAACAACAGAATGAACATGACGTGCGATGGGCAAGGTAAAATTACCCATGCCACAAAATAGATCCAACACCCTATCTTTCGGCTCAAGCGCCAACCAATCCAACGCTTGAGCAACCATTTTTTTATTGATTTCGGGGTTTACTTGAATAAAATTTTGCGGATCAAATGTCAATTTCATATTCTCAATAGAATAATAAGGATCACTATCATTACTTGCTGAACTAACAAGTTTAAGCCGATTAGCACTATTGTCGACCAAATAAACATTGAGATCATAGCTTCTGGCAAAAGCAGTTAATAACATTTTATCATCAGTAACTAACGGTTTAAGATGACGTAAGATAACACTTACACCGTTATCCGCATTAACAAGCTCAACATGTCCTAAGTGTTTAACTGCTGCCAATTTGTTTAAACAGTCAGCAACAGGCAGTAATAATTTTTCTAGTTCTGGTTGTAATACAGGACACATTTTCAGTTCTACCAACACATTTGATTGGCTTTGGCGAAATCCCATTTGTAAACGACGTTCTGACTGTTGGTAGTGGAGACCAAACCGCGCTCTACGGCGATATCCATACTCAATGCCTGCGATAACCGGCAATGATTTTACCGTTCTTCCCGTTGCTCCTTGAAATAAATATTCTAATATACTGGCTTTAGCCGCACGTTGAAGAGTTGGCGTCACATGTTGTTGTTGACAACCGCCACAGATGCCAAAATGACGACAAAGCGGCACCACCCGCTCAAGACTATCAGTCAATCGTTTGCTTACTTTTGCCTTGGCAAATTGTCTTTTATCTTCCGTAAGTTGAATTTGTGCTTGCTCACCTGGAAGTAAATTAGTAATGAAAATTGTTTTTCCTTGATAATGCGCGACACCTTGGCCCTGAGCGTCAAGACTTTCAGCTATTACTGTCAAATTATCGGGCTTAACTTTACGCTGCCTGGAAGAATAAAATTGTACCATATCATTAAGGTGTAAAATTTTGTTAGTCTATTAATTAAAGAAACTGCCATCTCATATATTGAGGAAAATTAAATTTACTTTATTCATTTTCTCAATGAGAGATGAAGAATAGTATCACATATCAAAGCAATTGATGTAAATTATCTACCATTAAATGTTAGTTGTTTGTAATTTAAAGGAATAAAACAATAGATATTTTTATTTTTGTAAAAAAATAAAAATTAAAAACAAGGCAACAAATTCTCCAAAAAAATAAACCACGATAATATTGTCAAATAATGTTATAACTTTATAACATAATAAAGTTTATTTAAATTTCAATTTCTAATTTATGTTATAACTAATTTAATAATAATTTTTAATAATTAATATTATCAAAATCACTTTGATTAGATAAATAGAAAAATTTAAATGACGATTATCTTCAAACTCAAAACGTTTTTCTCTTAACAAATTTTAGATGTATATTTAATTAATAGACATAGTCTAAAGCATTACTCAAAATATTTCCCAATATGTATTCAAGCAATGCTTATTTTGATTTTAATTTTTCACCGTAAATTTTCGATATTCCTGATAAGCGTAATGATCAGTCATACCACTAATATAGTCTTGTATAAGACGAGCTCGATAATAAAATTCTAATATATCTTTTTCTATCTCATCATTTGTACAAATTCCTTCAATCGCTTCTCCATAAGCCAAACAATGTTTAGTTGATAATTTATGCAATAGGCGGGTTTCGATGAAATATTTCTTATGATATCTATCTTGATAAAGCTGAGTAAAATCGGCGCGTGGCATTAATAATAAAGGACGATAGAAATTTAGTAAGCCACTAATTATTCGATAACCTTGTAATTCTAATTGTTCAACTTCGTGATGAGTAAATACATATTTATAGGCAACACCTTTCAATACCTCCAATAGATGATGTTCATCACTTTTATCTTCTAATAAGGCACTATTAAAACTTCCAGCATAAATTTCAGCTAAATGTTTAATAAAACGATGGGCACTATAGGATGCCAATTTACTAATAATATTAACTCTAAGATACATAAAAAATTGATCTTGCTTGCTACGCCTAGTTTCATTGTGATTAATACTTTTATAAGCTTTTTCTACCGTCTGTTCAAATAAGTCACCTTTTGCTTTTTTACCTGTTTCCAACCAACCTTGCCGTAAATATTCCAACAATTGATCAACACTAAAAATACCTTTTTCGACCGCATCATCTAAATCGGCAATGCAGTAAGAGATATCATCTGCCGCTTCCATTATGTAACAAAGCGGGAAACGACAATATGGCTCCATATCCAATTGACGGTACAACTCTTTAATAAAACTATCTTCCGACCAAAAATAACCCGGTTTTTTGGTTAAATAATCAAAATTTTTAGGAATTTCATCCAGTTGATAAGCACCTTGGGTATATTTTAAAATTGATCCAATTTGGGCATAAGTCAGGTTCAATTTTAATAATTGATGGATCATCCTAAGTCCCTGGGCATTACCTTCAAATTGACAGAGATCTTTACGCAATTGGCTACGAAGCAAATCCTTGTTAGGTTCATTTTTTAACTGAAGAAAATTAATCTGGCACTGATCATTAGCCTTTGATTTAGTAGAAATAAATTCCGCGTCAAGTAATGTTGAAAACCAGCTCTTAATGGCTGCTTCACCAAAATGGCCAAAAGGTGGGTTACCAATATCATGCATCAAACACGCCATTTCAATCAAACTTTCAAACGCATCAACTCGCTCAGACAGACCATAAGTTGCCAGCAATTTCTTCTTTTTTAATTGACTGATTACGGTCTTTGAAATAAAACGACCAATTTGCTGCACTTCTAATGAATGGGTTAAACGACTGCGAACCGCAGCATTTTGTTCTAAAGGAAAGACTTGCGTCTTCTGTTGTAATCGACGTATGGCTGCAGAATTAATAATGCGTCCCCGATCGCTTTCAAATTGACGATTAACTTGTTCCTCATTCTTGGTATCAACATTGTAATCACTATATTTACGCAGAAAATTGAGCTTTTGCCTAAAATCAATCTTGGACATTTCCCCTCCTGATGATGAAATATCCCCAACTAATGGACAGAGTTAACTTTTTTTTGTGTTCAATGTTAAAATGGCACGGATCTGACAACATGTCTAATTAATCAACGGTGAGTATGACACAATGAAAGTTGCGATAATAGGTGCAATGGAGCAAGAAGTGGCATTATTGCGTGAGCAAATTGATGCTCAGTCTACATTTTCACGGGGTGGCTGCGAAATCTATTGCGGAAAATTTGATGATCTTGATATCGCATTATTAAAATCAGGCATTGGTAAAGTTTCGGCGGCAATAGGAACAACCTTACTAATAGAACATTTTGCGCCTGAATTTATTATTAATACTGGCTCCGCCGGCGGGTTAGTACCTACTTTGCAGGTTGGTGATATCGTGGTCTCCAGCCAGGTTTGCTATCATGATGTCAATGTCACTGCCTTTGGTTACCAACCTGGCCAAATGGCACAATGTCCGGCCTCATTTAATGCGAATAAAAAATTGATAACGCTGGCCGAAAAATGTATTGAAAAATTGGATTTACATGCGGTTTGCGGTTTGGTTTGTAGCGGTGATAGCTTTATTAATGGTGCTAAAGAGCTAACCTATATTCGCCAAACTTTCCCTGAGGCCATCGCAGTTGAAATGGAAGGGGCTGCAATTGGTCATGTATGTCATCAATTTGGTATCCCATTCGTTGTTGTACGTGCAATTTCTGATGTCGCTGATAAAGAGTCTCATCTCTCTTTTGAGGAATTTTTACCCGTCGCAGCTCGTCAATCAAGCCTAATGGTGCAAGCAATGTTAGCCAATTTAGCTAACTTAAGCCAAAGCAGTAAATGAGCGATTAACAACCTTTTCGGCATGTTAAAATAGCACCTTCATACTAAGGGTTATCAATTACCCTTAGTAAGGTTAAGCGATTAAATACTAAATGAAGAACCACAACCACACGTTGTTTTCGCATTTGGATTAGTAACCACAAACCGTGACCCTTCTAATCCTTCAATATAATTAACACAACCACCAACCAAATACTGTAAACTCATCGGATCAACGATTAATTCCACGCCTTGCTTTTCAATCGTTAAATCCCCTTCATTCATTTTATCATCAAAGGTAAAACCATATTGAAAACCACTACAGCCTCCACCAGTAATATAGACGCGCAAACGCAAATTGGGATTTTCTTCATCCGCAATCAGCGCTTTAACTTTATTTGCTGCAGCATCAGTAAACTGTATAGGCAATGCAGTATCATTACTCATTTCTAACTCCAGGCCGACATGCCAATCAATAGACGCAGGAAGCATCAATACTTCACTGGACAAGGGATAATTATCTAACAGCCGGCCAATTGATTCAAGATCCAGCCTAAATTAACTGATTTTAAAAAATTCCCACTAAATTTGCTATTTGGTTTACTAGCAATACTGCTTTAAGATATGGCAAAAATTTCTGCTGGACAAATGCTTGGAGTTATTTAATGAGTCAATCTGAAACACTTTACCTAAAAGCTAAAAAATTTATTCCTGGCGGTGTCAATTCGCCCGTACGAGCGTTTAATGGTGTTGGCGGTTATCCATTATTTATTCAGCGAGCTAACGGCGCTTATATTTATGATGTTGATGGTAAGGCTTATATTGATTACGTCGGTTCCTGGGGACCGATGATTTTAGGTCATAATCACCCTGTAATTAAGCAAGCAGTCATCCAAGCAGCAGAAAATGGTCTGAGTTTTGGTGCCCCTACCGCCATTGAAGTAGAGATGGCAGAAATTATTAATCAACTTATTCCATCCATCGAAATGGTACGTATGGTAAATTCAGGCACAGAAGCCACGATGAGTGCCATAAGACTCGCTCGCGGCTATACAGGGCGAGATAAAATTATTAAATTTGAAGGCTGCTATCATGGACATGCCGACTGCCTATTAGTTAAAGCGGGCTCAGGTGCTCTAACCATCGGTCAACCTAATTCTCCTGGCGTCCCTGCGGATGTTGCCAAACATACGCTTACCTGTACATTTAATGATTTAGATTCTGTACGGCAAACTTTTGCCCAATATCCGCAAGAAATCGCTTGTATCATTGTTGAGCCAGTAGCAGGTAATATGAATTGTATTCTACCGGAGGCTGAATTCTTGCCCGGCCTGCGTACCTTATGCGATCAATTTGGCGCGTTACTGATTATCGACGAAGTCATGACCGGCTTTCGAGTAGCCTTAGGTGCCGCGCAAGCACATTATCAAGTTAAACCTGATTTGACCTGTTTAGGCAAAATAATTGGTGGTGGCATGCCTGTTGGCGCATTCGGTGGCCGCCGCGAACTGATGGAAAAACTCGCACCAATAGGGCCAATTTATCAAGCTGGCACATTATCAGGCAACCCATTAGCCATGGCAGCAGGCCTAGCTTGCCTAACTGAAGTCGCTAAACCCAATACCCATAAACGCTTAACAGAGCTGACGACACAACTGGCAAACGGTTTACAAGAAAAAGCGCAACAAGCGGGGATCCCATTGATAATTAATCATGTTGGCGGCATGTTTGGTCTATTTTTTACAACTGCACCACAAGTTAATTGCTACCAAGATGTTATGCAATGTGATATTGAGAAATTTAAGCAATTCTTTCATTTAATGTTAGACGAAGGCGTTTATTTAGCCCCTTCAGCATTTGAGGCCGGTTTCATGTCCGTTGCGCATAGTCATGAAGATATTGAGCGCACAATCAAAGCAGCAAAAAATGCGTTTAACAAGATGCAATAATTATTATTAAAGCATAAAAAACCGGCACCCATTTTTAACCTAGCGCCGGTTTACCCACTTTTTATTAGTGTCCAAACATCTCTTTTACCCAAGCTGGCGCATCATTACTATTTGTCTGCTGCTCATTTAAATTCAAGTTTGGCTTCAACGATTGTATCCCTAGCTGACATAATGCTTGAGGATCCTCGGTCCATACTGGCAGAATACGATATCCACAATCTGCACAGTTAAAACTACCATCAGTATTCACTCGCATCTGCGTAATTCCTTCTGGTGGGCGATTATCCAATGCCAGAGGGGTTTGGTTTTCTAAATAACGACGATATAGTTGTAATGCACCACTTGCACCAGTAAGATTTGTCGGCCCATTATTATCACGACCCGCCCAGGCGATTGCCACTTCCTTGCCATCAATACCGGCAAACCAACTATCGCGTAGATCATTGGTTGTGCCCGTTTTACCAGCTAAATGATACTGAGCAAATTTATTCATTAATGAACGAGATGTTCCCCGCTCTACTACTTGTTGCATACCATACAGTGTTAGATAAGCTGCTTGCGGGGAAACTGCCCGCTCGGCAGAGGGATAACTTTGATAAAGCTCATTGCCATCACCATCGATCACAGAACGCAATGCCGATAATGACGCTCGATTGCCTCCACCACTGATGGTTTGAAACATTTGCGCCGTTTCCACTGGCGTTAAGTTCAATGCCCCTAATAACATAGCGGGCACTTTTTCTATCGCATCACTTGGCACGCCAAGACGTACCAATACTTTACTAACCTGTTCCAAGCCTACGCTCAAGCCAATATTTACCGTCGGGATATTCAACGAACTGGCCAAGGCATCAATTAACATGACCTGCCCCCGGAAGCGGCGATCATAATTTTTTGGTTCCCATATTTGGTTATCAAATTTGACGCTAATTGGCTCGTCTGGTACCCAGGTATTTAAACGAAAACGATCCGGTTCACTTAATGCGGTGAGATAAGTCGAGGGCTTAGCCAATGAACCAATTGAGCGGCGAGCATTTAACGCTCGATTAAAACCAGAATATTGTGGTTGCGAGCCGCCGACCATAGCGCGAACTTCACCATTAATACGGTCAACGACCACCATAGCCCCTTCAAGATCAGGCAACTTACGAGTTTTGCGTAAATCGGCTATCCCATGCTCGACAGCATTTTCAGCCGCTTGCTGCGAGACCGGATCTAAGGTAGTAAAAATCTTAGCACCGGAAAGGTTATTCACTCTATCACCCAATTTTTCAGTTAATTCTTGCCGAACGAGCTGCATAAAGGCGGGTTGAGGTGTTAAAACACCACTTCTGGATTTAACGCCCAAAGGACGAGCACTCAATATATTATACATTTCATGATCGATAATTTGGCGCGTTTCCAACAGCTTTAACACTAAATTACGACGCTCAAGGGCCAGTTTAGGGTTACGCCATGGATTATATAGTGATGCGCCCTTCACCATACCGACTAATAATGCTTGTTGATCAATACTCAGCTCATCGATTGGACGACCAAAATAATAGAGACTGGCAAGAGGAAAGCCCCGAATTTGTTCATCGCCACTTTGGCCTAAATAAACTTCATTTAGATAAAGTTCAAGAATACGTTCTTTGCTATAGCGAGAATCCATTAAAATCGCCATATAAGCTTCATTGGCTTTACGTATTAACGTTCTTTCATTACTTAAAAATAAGTTTTTAACTAATTGCTGGGTTAGCGTACTACCACCCTGAACAGTCTTCCCGGCCATTAAATTAGCAATAACCGCACGTCCAATAGAATAAATACTTACTCCGTCATGTTCATAAAAATGCCGGTCTTCGGTTTCAAGTAATATTTTGACTAAAGAATCTGGGAAATCTTCTCTCGGTAAAACTAAGCGTTGCTCATTGTTAGCCGATTGCATCATAGTGATAAGTTTTGGATCAAGCCGAAAAAAACCAAATGAACGACCATTTTCCATATTAGTAATATTAGTGAGGCGAGCTTGTTCAAAACTTAATTTAGCTAAAATCTGTTCTTCTCTTTGATCAGGAAAGGAAAATGGCCGGCGTAACATCTCAATCGTATTATTTTTAACAATATACTCACCAGGTAAAGTAATTTTATTGACCTGACGATATTGCATGCCATCTAATAATCGGATCATCTCTTCTTTACTGTAATTCATCCCTGGTTCAAGATTAACCATTCGGCCATAAACAGCTGCCGGTAGATCCCAAACTTTGCCATCAAGACGTTCACTAATTTTCTGATATAAATAGATACCATAGACACCAATTAACAGTGCCAAGACGATGGCAATTTTGACAAACAACCAAAACCAACGCCATCTATTATTTTTAGCTGGCCGAGACTTATTGTCTTTATTTGCCATTAGTTCTTCTTCCTCGTTGTCATCAATATCTTCATATGCATAATCATAGTTGTCTAAGCGATTATTTTGCTGAGATTTTGATTTTTTACCAGTGGGCTTTTTCTTAGATCTGCGCCCAATAGGTTCATAATTATCTTTGTCAAACATGGTATAAAATTAATCTTTATTTACTAGTCGTTTATTATTAGCCCAAGATCTTAATCATAACTTACAGATATTTTTTTCATATATCTCATTAAAACAAGATTTTATCATAATTCAATAATCAACATCCGCTACCTAGTAGTTTTATATCCTGATAGTGACCGTTATTACCAAGATCCCATTTAATGAACACTATCTATCCACCAATTTATATTTAAAAGCAACAATTATTAACTTATAGTGCTAAACATTGTAGCATTACTGTTGTCTTTAGCCGCATCTATCACTACTGGAGTAGTTACCAATGTATCGGTTTCCGCCACTAAAATCAGCCCAGTTAGTAAAGCGTTATAAACGTTTTCTCGCTGATGTTATTACACCATCAGGTAAATTACTAACCATTCATTGTGCCAATACAGGCGCCATGACAGGCTGTGCAACACCTGGAGATACGGTTTGGTACTCAACATCAAACAATGTTATGCGAAAATATCCACATAGTTGGGAACTGACGCAAACACAAACTGGCGATTGGATTTGTGTTAATACTCATCGAGCAAATGATCTTATTAGTCAATTTGTAGTAGAAAATAAAATTCCGGAATTATCCGATTATGATAACATTAGCCGAGAGGTGAAATATGGTGACGAAAATAGTCGCATCGACCTTCTACTAACCAAAAAACAGCAGGTTAATTGCTATATTGAAGTAAAATCAGTCACCTTACTAGAAAACAATATCGGTTATTTTCCTGATGCTGTTACAATCAGAGGGCAAAAACATTTACGTGAACTATCCTTGATAGCTGAACGAGGCGAAAGAGCAGTTTTGTTCTTTGCCGTACTTCATAGTGGTATAAAGAAAATGTCCGTTGCAAGCCATATTGATTGTCATTATGCTGCTCTCTTACGGCAAGCAACAAATATTGGTATTGAAATACTCTGCTATCAGATTAAAATATCAGAAAAAGGGCTATCAATGGATAAAAAAATACCCTTTATTCAATAAACCAAGCTATTATATTCTTTTAGGCAAAATTCGTTTTACTTACAAAATAGGCAGAGAACACGTGCATTACCCGGGTACAGTAAAACGAATTGTAAGAACCATTGCCAAGTATAGAGTGTTCTGTTATTTATAGCGGCCTTAGTTTTTCCCCCTTGTGGGGTTCTTTATGAATATTGCGTGTGTAGGAGAAGCATTATGCAAGAAGGGCAAAAACCTAAAACCTCGTCCTTAAGCATTCTCGCCATCGCTGGGGTAGAGCCCTACCAAAAAAAGCCAGGCGAAGAATACATGAACGAAGCCCAACTCAAACATTTTAGGGCTATTCTCGAAGCATGGCGCAATCAACTCAGAGATGAAGTCGACCGCACTGTAAGTCATATGCAAGATGAAGCAGCTAATTTCCCTGATCCCGTTGATAGAGCGGCACAGGAAGAGGAATTTAGCCTTGAGTTACGCAATCGCGATCGCGAACGTAAGTTGATTAAAAAAATCGAGAAGACGATAAAAAAAATTGATGATGGAGATTTTGGTTATTGTGAAAGCTGTGGAGTTGAAATTGGCATCCGCCGCTTAGAAGCTCGTCCAACAGCTGATTTGTGTATTGATTGCAAAACATTAGCTGAATTACGTGAAAAACAGATGGCGGGTTAGCCAATAATCTTACTCCATAAAAATAAGGTACACAAAAGTGTACCTTATCCTTTTGATAATCAATGAGTCATTCAATAATTACTAAAGTTCCAGCCTATATTGGACGCTTTGCTCCGTCCCCCACAGGTGATCTGCATTTTGGCTCGTTAGTTACAGCGCTTGGTAGCTACCTACAAGCCAAAAAAAAGCAAGGAAAATGGTATGTCCGGATTGATGACATCGATACAACTAGAGTCGTGCCAGGTGCGGCTTCACGCATTTTAAAAACGTTAGCGCATTATGGCTTACATTGGGATGGTAAAATCATCTATCAGTCACAACGCCATGATATTTACCATGACATTTTAGCGCAGCTAAAGCAGTGCGATGGCTGCTACTATTGTCGTTGTACACGTCAACGTATTAATGCTATCGGTGGTTATTACGATGCACATTGTCGCAATCTTGGTTTATCTTCTTCTGCAGCAGCTTTGAGAATAATCCAGTCAAAACCAGTTTATCGTTTTTATGATCAACTACAAGGTGATTATGTAGCGCCTCGTGCTTTGGCGGAAGAAGACTTCATTATTGTGCGAAAAGATAATTTATTTGCTTACAATCTTGTTGTCGTTATTGACGATAATGACCAAGGTATTACCGAAGTTGTTCGTGGCGCTGATCTCATTGCGCCAACGGTTAGACAAATTTCTCTTTATCACCATCTCGCTTTTCCAGTACCCGATTATGTGCATTTACCTTTAGTATTAAATCGTTCTCATAATAAACTTTCTAAACAAAATCATACTCCGCCGCTACCTATGAACGATCCGAGGCCTATTTTAATTGATGCACTAAATTTTTTATCACAAACAACTATTATGAATTGGCAAGACCTTAGTACTGAACAATTACTGAGCCAAGCTGTACAACATTGGCAACTAGATAGCATTCAACCAAGCGGCAGAATTGTTACAAATTATGATTAATTAGCAATTTTTATCCTACTTAGGCATTCTCAAAAAAAATCCTATAAGATATGATTAATTATTAGTATTTACTTTTTTAACTAAAATCGCATTAGATATCGAGGTGTATTATTTTTACCCGGGTAGCCAATTTCTGTCGTAATTTATTGATACGAGAAGAAAAAAATAATCGAAGTAAACAGAAATCTTATGATAGTTCAGCGACTGAGACTAAGTCCAAGACTAAGGTAAAAGCTTTACTAACAAAAAGATATCAGAGTACAAAAACCATTAAAAGTACTCAATTAGCAGATAAATCTACACCCGCCTCTGCTATAAATACTTCAATAGCCATAATTCCACGAGATAAGCATCCTATCTCGCGAAGAGACATCAGTGATAATGCACTGAAAGTTCTTTATCGTCTAAATAATGCTGGCTATGAAGCCTATCTGGTCGGAGGTAGTGTCAGAGATTTACTGTTAGGTAAAAAACCTAAAGACTTCGACGTTACCACAAATGCAACACCGGAACAAATTCGCAAATTATTTCGTAATTGTCGTCTAGTCGGACGCCGTTTCCGTTTAGCGCATATCATGTTTGGTTATGAAATCATCGAAGTTGCCACTTTCCGTGGTTCGCATGAACAAACTGATACTAATAATAAGGATCTGGCTCATCAAGCACAAAGTGGTATGTTACTAAGGGATAATATTTTCGGTAACATCGAAGATGATGCCATTCGTCGCGACTTTACCATCAATAGTCTATATTACAGAATTAACGATTTTACCCTACGTGATTATGTTGGTGGATTTGAAGATCTAAAAAATGGCATGATCCGCTTAATTGGTGATCCCAAAATCCGTTATCGAGAAGATCCCGTTAGGATGCTGCGTGCTATTCGATTTGCTTGTAAACTAAATATGCAAATCGATGCCGAAACTGCCAAGCCTATTCCACAACTGGCCTATTTATTAAAAGACATTCCATCAGCACGTCTATTTGAAGAGTCGCTCAAATTACTTCAGACTGGTCAAGGTTATCAAACCTATCAACAATTAAAACGTTATAATCTTTTTCAATCATTAATTCCGCTAGTTGAACGACACTTCACCGCCAATGATGATTCACCGATGGAGCTTATCATTAATCAGGTACTGCAAAATACTGATTATCGAATAAAGAATAACAAACGTGTTAATCCTGCATTCTTATTTGCCACCATGTTATGGTATCCACTGGTAGAACATGCTGAAAGGCTTTCTCAGGAAAGTGGATTACCCTATTACGAAGCCTTTGCTATCGCAATGAATGATATCCTTGATGAGCAATGCCGTTCTATCGCTATCCCTAAACGGCTTACTTCAATAATGCGCGATATCTGGCAGCTACAATTGCGACTACCACGGCGCCAAGGGAAAAAAGCAGATAAGCTACTTGAACATCCAAAATTTCGCGCTGCGTTTGATTTGCTAGAACTACGCGCCAACGTAGAGCAGCGGCGGGAATTAGAAGAGCTGGCTCATTGGTGGGCTGAGTTTCAACAAGCAAATAATAGACTACAACAAGAAATGGTCTCGGAGTTAGGTAATATACCAACTCATCGTCGTAATTGGTCGCATCGCCGAAATCATACTAACCGTAAACCGATAAAAAACAACCGAGTTAATTAAAGATGGAGCGTGTTTATATTGCCATTGGCAGCAATCTAAATGACCCTTTACAACAAGCACAAAGTGCCATTAGAGAATTGCATCAATTACCCAATACCAAGCCGGTTATTGTTTCTTCCTTCTATCGCTCTAAACCTATGGGGCCACAAGGGCAACCTGATTATCTCAATGCCGTTATCGCATTAGACACTGAGTTATTGCCCGCAACCCTACTTGAACATACCCAATCGATTGAATTAATGCATGGTAGAATCCGTAAAGGCGATCGTTGGGGGCCAAGAACTCTCGATTTGGATATTATGTTATACGGTCAACAAATTATCCAGACAGCGTACTTAACTATTCCCCATTATGGCCTTAAAGAACGGGAATTTATGCTTTATCCGTTAGCAGAAATTGCCCCAGAGCTACGCTTTCCCGATGGTGAATTGCTTAGTGATAGATTGCTGCTGGTTGCTAAAAATGGGCTGACTTTATGGTAACTTAGCTAATAATTCTATTGGCGATATGAATTTGTTAACGCGGGTATTTGGCTGATGCTTAAAATCTAAATAACTTAGCGGCGATAACACAGGGAAAAATGGGGGTTGACCACATGACCCGCTATCGCAAGCTCTTAGCATTCGCCAAAACCAACAAGTACTATTGAAAAAACTAAAAATTTATAACGGCTAACATAGTGATAATACAGCAGAAGCGCTAAAAAATAGCGCCAATCCGATCCTATATATTTATCACACTATACGTGAATAATTATGTTCTTAATCCTTGTCCTTTTTCAATTAAGTGCCACGTTATGGCATATAAAATAACAATAAAAATCACTAATACTGATAAGGTAATCGATATTGCAACATCACTGATGCCAAGAAATCCATAACGTAATCCGCTGATCATATAGACGATCGGATTAAGTTTAGATACCATTTGCCAAAACTCTGGCAAAAGAGACAAAGAATAAAAAACACCGCCTAAATAAGTTAATGGTGTTAAAACAAAGGTAGGAATAATACTAATATCATCAAATGTTTTAGCAAATATCGCATTCACTAACCCAGCTAATGAAAACAAAATTGCCGTCATTAATACGGTAATAATTACCATCCACCATGAATAAATATGTAATGGAACAAAAAATAACGAAACCAGGGTAACCAACAGACCAACCAATACTCCTCGGGCAACCCCACCGCCAACAAAACCCATTATGACAATATGGGTAGGAACGGGTGCAACCAACAATTCTTCAATACTTTTTTGGAATTTTGCCCCAAAAAAAGAGGAACAAACATTTGCATAAGCGTTTGTGATCACCGACATCATAATCAAACCAGGAACAATGAACTGCATGTAATTCACGCCATCCATGTTGCCAATTCTTGCACCAATTAAACTACCAAAAATAATAAAGTAGAGTGACATGGTGATCACCGGCGGTAGTAAGGTTTGTACCCAAATTCGCGCAAAACGGGTTATTTCTTTGATCCAGATGGTTTTCATCGCTACCCAGTAGAGCTGAATCATCTATTTTCTCCTTGCTTTATCGATAGTGGATGCTGTTTATTCATTAAACCAACAAATAGTTCCTCCAAACGATTTACTTTATTACGCATGCTGGTTATCTGTATCCCTTGCTCAGAGAATTGGCTAAATAAACCATTCAGGCCTTGATCGCGAAGTACATCAACTTCTAAGGTTGAAGTATCCAGCAGCCTGAATTTATAACCCTCTAATGTCGGAATCCTACTCTTTGGTGCCAGATCAAAAATAAACGTCTCTGACTCCAACTGATTGAGTAGTTTTTTCATACTGGTATTCTCAATCAATTCTCCATATTGAATAATACCAATATTTCGACACAACATTTCCGCTTCTTCCAGATAATGGGTAGTTAAAATAATGGTGGTGCCTTGCGCGTTTAAGGTCTTCAAAAAACTCCACATTGAACGACGCAGTTCAATATCTACTCCTGCAGTGGGTTCGTCCAAAATTAATAGTTTGGGTTGATGCATTAATGCGCGAGCAATCATCAAACGCCGTTTCATACCCCCAGAAAGGTCTCGCGCAGGCTCATCACGTTTGTTCCACAAAGCCAGTTGCGACAGATACATCTCTGCTCTAGATAAGGCTAATGAACGCGGGACGCCGTAATAACCCGCTTGATTCAGCACTATCTGTATTACTGTTTCAAATGGATTAAAATTGAATTCTTGTGGCACTAAACCCAACTGACGTTTTACATTCACCACGTCTTTATCTAGATCGTAGCCAAACACTCTCACTTTACCGCTCGTTTTATTGACTAATGAACTGATAATACCTATGGTCGTTGATTTACCTGCACCATTAGGTCCTAATAAGGCATAGAAATCACCCACCTCAACCTGTAAATCAATCCCGGTTAATGCTTTCACACCACCAGTATAGGTTTTTGTAAGCTGGAGCAGCTCTAAAGCATAAGTCATAAAAAACCTTTTTTATCTATTTTTAATTCACATATGATAATAAATCACACCATTAGCAATCTTTTTTCAATTAAACTATAACTAACAGCGAGTAAATATTAAAAAATAAATTGATGTTGTATATGATTATTATCGCAGTTAACCATAACTAATCCACGTGAATTATGATGAAAAAAATTAAACAGCTGTTTGAAAACAATCTTCAGTGGTCAGAATCCGTAACCAAAGAAAATCCCTCTTTTTTTAAAGAATTAGCAAAATTTCAAAATCCACATTTTCTGTGGATAGGCTGCTCTGACAGCCGCGTACCCGCTGAAAAATTAACAAAAGCAGCGCCTGGTGATCTATTTGTCCACCGAAATGTCGCTAATTTGGTGATCCATACTGATTTAAATTGCCTGTCAGTCATCCAATATGCTGTTGACGTACTAAAGGTTGAACACATTATCATTTGTGGTCACTATGGTTGTGGTGGTATTGAAGCCGCAATTGATAACACTGAACGAGGACTGATTAATAACTGGCTGCTACATGTCCGTGATATTTTGTTTAAACATAACGCAATCTTAGGTGAACTTGCACCGCAAGAACGGGCAAATCGCTTATGTGAACTCAATGTTATTGAGCAAGTTTATAATCTGGGTCATTCGACAATAATACAATCTGCCTGGCGGCGCAGCCAAAACGTCAACATTCATGGCTGGGTCTATGGTATACAGAATGGCAGACTCAATGATCTTGATGTTACGGCTAATAGCCGTGAACAGCTTGAAATTACCTATCGACAAGCTATCGCTAAATTAAGCCAAGCATAATAAGCGCCACAAAAAATCGAACGTTAGTTCGATTTTTTCATGCCAATAAATAACACTAGCACTTAATCGTCCAGTAAAATAACATGCCCAATATAGGGTAAATGTCGATATTGCTGTGCATAGTCGATACCAAAACCCACAACAAATTCATCTTGAATAGCAAAACCTGTCCATTCAACCGGAACCTCTACTTCACGTCGAGAAGGTTTGTCTAATAACGTACAGATAGCGACAGATTTAGGACCGCGTAATTTCAGGATTTGACGGACTTTTTTCAGTGTATTACCTGAATCAATGATATCTTCAACAATCAGAACATGCTTGCCGCGAATATCTTCATCGAGATCCTTAATAATTTTCACATCACGGCTTGAAGTCATGCCATTGCCATAACTTGATACCGTCATAAAGTCGACTTCATGAGGGATATCAATTTTACGACATAAATCAGCCATAAAAATAAAAGAGCCTTTTAACAGACCAACCAACACCAACTCATCTTGCAATGATTTATAATGTTCAACAATCTCTTTTGCCATCTCATCAATACGTTGTTTGACATCCGCTTCTGAGATCATGACTTCTACAATTTGTTTCATAACTTTAGGTATTCATGGAAGTAAAAACTTTAGATTCTAACATAAGGGCAATAAAGACGCGATAAAATGCCCTCATCCAATATTGATTAACAACATAAATAAAAGAGTTAATACCTTAGCTAACAGAGAAACTGAGCATCATGCCCGTATCTTCATGCTCTAACAAATGACAATGTGCCATAAAAGGATGCGCCTGGGTTGCGATATGATCAAACTTTACCAATACCTCACTGATATCACCATCAACCCGCACAGTATCTTTCCAACCTTGTCGGTGAGCAGCCACTGGTTGACCATTCTCTGTCAGGATCCTAAATTGAGTTCCATGAATATGGAAAGGATGTAACATCATGTCACCACGACCGGATATGATCCAGCGTTCATATTGACCTTTTGCAAAATTAAATGCCACCTCCGTCATGGAAAAAGGACGGTCATTAATACTATTGGCATGCAGAAGATCAAATGATTGCTTCATCATCGGCGCTTGCTGATGATTGTGCATCGCATGCGCCCCATCTTCCCTCATCATATTGCTATGACCATGCATATTCATCCCGGCCAAAGCCTGTTCACCATACTGTTTTCTGAGCGCCATCATACCTTGCATATCTAAACGTGCATCCATCCTTAAATGCAATTGACGCTGTTTAAGACCAGTCAAATCAGGCAATGAGGCAATAGAAGCTAAACTATCAGGTAAAAAAGTCGCTCTTGCATTTAATCCCGGCTCAATATGCAATACAGCTTTGGGTTGATCAAAAGGCGCTATTGTCATCCCCATTTGTTTAACTGGCAATGTAACAATATCAAACGCTTTACCATTCGAGGCATCGATCAGTACCTCAAAACGTTCAGCGCTGATCATCGGTAATTGATCAACTGCCACCGGTTCATTTAATAGTCCACCATCACTCGCAATAATATACATTTTACGCCCATCACTGGTTGCCAGATTTAAACTTCTAGCATTACAACCATTAAGAAAACGTAAACGTAACCACCCCCTAGGTGCTGTATGTTTAGGTAATACAACTCCATTAGTCAACATAATGTTGCCAAACCAACCAACAGCAGCACTCATTACATCAAGCTGATAATCTATCTGCCCTGCACGATTTAAACGTTTATCCTGCAAAATAACGGGAATATCATCGATACCCCATTGATTTGGCAATTTTTGTGATTGGCTATGTTCATCCTCAATTAATACTAAACCCGCCAACCCCATGGCAACTTGATAACCCGTTTTACCATGAGGGTGCGGATGAAACCAACAAGTTGCCTCGGGCTGGTTAACGGCAAAATTAACCCTTCTTACCGCATTGGGTTTAATTACCGCATGAGGTCCACCATCAGCTTCACCGGGAATTTTTAGTCCGTGCCAATGCAGTGCGGTAGCCTCGGATAACTGATTGTGAATATCAATAGTGATACGTTGGCCTGATTTAAGCTTGATAGCTGGACCTAACAAGGATCCATTATAACCCCATGTTACTGCTGATTTAGCGGGTAAAAATTGTGTTTTACCTTCAGTAACTCGGATGGTAATTTTGCCATGGCTGTCCGGCCATAATAATGCTGGAATAGGTAAACAAGGATATTGCGTTGCAGACAATGCAGCACGACTCCAAGTTGGTAATAAGCTTACTGATCCCATCGCCGCTGCCAGTTTCATAAAATCCCGACGCAACATAGCTTGCTCCTTTATTATTAAACCCTAATAAGATAAGGTATAAATATGAAATGGTAGAAAATAGATAAATTCACTAAAATATAGAGGTTCCACTTACTGGAAGGTCAAGCCGATATTTTTTTATGTAATATGACAATATATTTATCTGCTTTAGCTGAAAATAAGTATACTTCATCGTTCTATTGGTATTAATAGAATAAATTGACATTTAAATTATACAACTAACTGAATGCGTAAAATTATTTTTATTTCACATGTAGCTCTGCTTTTTTGGTTTATTTTTTCCACCAAAGCATCTGCCCTATCAAGCAATGAAACAGAAAATCTTGCTGATTTAACGGCAGTTTATATATTTTTAAAGCATGATTGTGGTTACACACAAATTCCTGATCGTGAAATTGAAAGAGCAATCTTCTATTTTGCTCAGAGTAATCATTGGGATCTAAGTAATTACGACAAACCTGCCATGGAAAAACTAAATGAAGAGCGTTATGATGACTTAAAAAAAATCCCTATCCCCCGTAAAAAGAAATGCCGGGTGCTTGCCAATGATGCTTTAGCGTTATTTGCCTATGTAAAATAAATACTTTCTTTCATGCATTTAGATAAGAAATTTCTTACTTACCATTGAAACGAAATAAATTATTAGCTGCGCTTTTTTAACTCTGTTAGAAAGGAAAAGACAAGTATGTCAAAAAAAGAAATTTGGCTTGAAACACTCCACCACAATGTCGGTCAATATTTTACTATTGATAATATACTGTACCATAATAAAACCGCTCACCAGGATCTGATTATTTTTGAGAATGCTGAAATGGGGCGCATTATGGCCCTTGATGGTGTGGTACAAACAACTGAACGGGATGAATTTATTTATCACGAAATGATGACTCATGTGCCTTTATTTGCCCATGGCCACGCTAAAAAAGTACTGATAATTGGTGGTGGTGATGGCGGAATGTTACGTGAAGTATGTCGACATCAATATTTAGAAAGCATCACGATGGTTGAAATTGATGCCAGTGTTGTCGAATTCTGCCGCCAATATCTACCCAATCATAATGCAGGCGCTTATAACGATCCCCGTATTAAATTGGTCATTGATGATGGTGTCAATTTTGTTAAGACCAGCCAGCAGAAATTTGACCTAATCATTTCTGATTGCACCGATCCTATTGGACCAGGAGAAGGGCTATTTACCTCAGATTTTTACCAAGGATGTGGCAACTGCCTGCATGAAAATGGTATTTTAGTGGCCCAAAATGGTGTTTGTTTCCTGCAACAAGATGAAGTGATTAATAGTCACCAAAAACTCTCTGTTTACTTTAAAGATTGCGGTTTTTATCAAGCCGCTATACCGTCTTACTATGGCGGAATGATGACCTTTGCCTGGGCAAGCCAAACAGCAAAATTAGATCAAATACCCTTGCAAATATTAGAAGATCGTTTTAAAAAAGCAGATATTATCTGTCGCTATTACACACCCGCATTACATCTAGCCAGCTTCGCGTTACCACAGTACTTACTGGATTTACTTGCTAACAAAGCATAGTTTTACTCAATAGGAGGTGAAATAAATTGCAAAAATTGAAATTACATGGTTTTAATAATTTAACTAAAAGCCTAAGTTTCTGTATATATGATATCTGTTATGCCAAAACAACAGCAGATCGCCATAGTTATCTGGCCTATATTGATGAGCAATATAATGCAACCCGCTTGACTGAAATTCTAACTGAAACCTGCTCTATTATTGATGCCAATATCTTGAATATTGCCCGGCAAGATTATGATCCTCAAGGTGCCAGCGTTACAATTTTGATCAGCGAAAATTCAATAAATCCCCAAAATGTAGACAACACAGAAAATCCAGGGCCATTACCTGATTCTATCGTTGCTCATCTCGATAAAAGTCATATTTGTGTTCACACCTACCCAGAAAGTCATCCAGATGATGGTATATGTACTTTTAGAGCAGATATCGAAGTCTCCACTTGTGGCGTGATTTCGCCATTAAAAACCCTTAACTATCTTATTCATCAACTTGAATCAGATATTGTTACTATTGATTATCGGGTTCGTGGTTTTACCCGCGATGTTAACGGCATCAAACACTATATTGATCACGAAATCAACTCCATTCAAAATTATATGCCGGAAGAATTTCAGTCTCAGTATCATATGATAGATGTTAACCTCTATCAGGAAAATCTTTTTCATACTAAAATGATGCTAAAAGACTTTGAGCTTAATTTGAATAACTATTTATTTAATACGACCGCAGAACAACTTGCCCCTGAGGAAAAAAAACGGATTACTTATCTGTTAAAAAAAGAGATGCAAGAAATCTATTACGGCCGTAATCTGCCAGAACTGTAATTTATATCGATTAGTGGATCGAGAATAGATATCTTATCCACTAATCACACGACTCCATTTTATTATTGATATTCATTTTTACTTTAAAGCCAGGATATACTAAATATATTATCGGATAATAAACAGGCCTATTGCTTTTTTTCATTATCTTTTATGGCTTGATTATAAATGGCTTTTGCTATCCATTGGTTAATTTCTATTACCTCTGCATTATCCATATGCCAAATATCTTTCATTACCAAAAAGACTTCAGAACCATAAATAAGCGAAAATGCTCTTTTTACTCTCTCAATAATTTCTGGCGAAAAGTCATCCTTCATCGGTTCAACTATCATCGCCAAAGTATCTTTCCGATGTCCACGAACTAACCGTTTCTCTGCCTTAATTGTCGATGAACGAGCTGCCGCCCATTGCTGCAAAGAAACTTGCAATGCTGCTCTAAGCGCTCCTTCATATTGAAACATACGCGGATAGGCAAATAACAATAATTCTTGGATCCGTTCTTCCGTTTTTTGGCTATCAGGCAACCAGGTTAAAATAGGCCCTAAGCTTTCACTCACAATGGCAGAAACTAGATCGCTATGAGTTGGAAAATAACGATAAGCGGTCGCTCTCGAAACATGAGCATGAGATGCAACTTCAGAAACAGAAGGCAATTTCCCGTCTTCAAACAAGCTCAATGCAGTAGAAATTAATCGGTTAAAAGTCCGTTTTCTAGTACCTGTGTATTGTGAAATAAGATCAATTGACGTCATAAAATTTATCCTTTATTTTTAACCAAAATGGATTTAAACGTCACCTTTACGATAACTTTTATAATTAGAATGTACTGCATTAAGAAACAATATAACGCTAAAGAATTAAAAATAAATTGAGACTAATATCTCAATTTATACAAAGCACAAATGATAGCTTACTTTTAATGTGCCTATAATACTCCCATCCAAGTCAGCAAACAATCAAGGATTTATGATGAAGGAACAGCATGGATATATCTACATTGCAGCGACGCTCGATACCAAAGGTATCGAAACTTTTTATGTTAGCCAACTTATAAAAAAAACGGGCTTAGCGGTACGTATTGTTGATTTAAGTACTAAAGCTGACAATTTGGATGATAAAGCTGATATTACGGCTGAAACTGTTGCTAGCTATCATCCTATAGGAAGAGATGCTATCTTTGGCCAAGATAGAGGTAAAGCTGTCGCCGCGATGGCAATCGCATTTGAAAAATATCTGTTACAACAAAAAGATGTTTTAGCTATTCTTGGATTAGGTGGCTCAGGTGGAACAGCGCTTATTACACCCGCAATGCAATCTCTTGCCGTTGGTATTCCTAAATTAATGGTCTCAACAATGGCATCCGGTGATGTTTCAGGCTATATCGGTGCCAGTGATATTGCCATGATGTACTCAGTGACAGATATTTCTGGCCTTAATGTTATCTCCCGTAAAATTCTAAAAAATGCCGCTGCCCAAATCGCAGGTGCAGTACTTTTTAATTCTGCTGATGATACTGAAGACAATAATAAACCAATATTGGCACTAACTATGTTTGGTGTAACAACGCCCTGTGTCCAACAGTTAACCAAAAAATTAGCTGATCATTATGATTGTTTAGTCTTTCACGCCACCGGAAGTGGTGGCAAAGCAATGGAAAAACTGGTTGATAGCCAATTAGTAGATTGCGTGCTAGATATCACAACCACCGAAGTTTGTGATTACCTTTTTGACGGTATACTTGCCTGTGACGAAGATCGCTTTGGCGCAATCATACGTACCCAAACACCCTGTATCATCTCTTGTGGTGCATTAGATATGGTTAACTTTGGTCGCCCAGCAACGATCCCTGAAAAATATAAAGATCGCCATTTTTATCATCATAACAGTCAAGTTACCTTAATGCGCACTACAGCCGAGGAAAATGATCAGATGGGAGTTTGGATCGCACAGAAACTTAATCAATGCCAAGGCACTGTTACTTTCATTATTCCAACAGGAGGATTCTCCGCATTAGATATTGAGGGTGGAGCTTTTTGGTCACCACAAGCTAACCAAGCTTTCATTGATGCGTTTAAATCCAACTACCAGATCACCGCTAACAGAAAATTAATAATCAGTCCTTACCATATCAACTCAACAGAATTCTGTCAGCAAGTGATACAATTGCAGCAAGAATTAATGAATTAAATTGGAGTTATTGATATGAAACAAACACGCGCATCATTATTAGAAAAATTTCAAATGATGATCTCGCAGGGTCAACCCATTATCGGGGGTGGTGCCGGCACGGGTTTATCAGCAAGATGTGAAGAAAGAGGAGGGATCGATCTTATTGTAATTTATAACTCCGGTCGCTATCGCATGGCTGGCAGAGGTTCATTGGCAGGTTTACTCGCTTATGGCAATGCCAACGATATTGTTATAGAGATGGCAAAAGAAGTTTTACCCGTAGTTAAAAATACTCCGGTATTAGCTGGTGTTAATGGTACCGACCCATTTTGCCAATTCGATCAATACCTTGACTCCCTAAAAATGATGGGATTTGCCGGTATACAAAATTTTCCTACAGTAGGTTTGATCGATGGTAATTTCCGAGCTAACCTTGAAGAAACGGGCATGGGATATGCGTTAGAAGTGGATTTGATCCGGCAAGCCCATGAAAAAGATTTATTAACAACCCCTTACGTTTTTAGTGCTATTGATGCTAAAAACATGACAGAAGCTGGCGCTGATATTATCGTCACGCATATGGGATTAACAACGGGTGGTGATATTGGCGCAAAAACAACTCACGCATTAGAGGATTGCGTAAAGCTTATTAACGATTGGGCGGCAGCGGCAAAATCTGTTCGTAAAGATATTATTGTACTTTGCCATGGCGGTCCGATTGCAACACCTGAAGATGCCAAATATATTTTACAAAACTGTCCTGATTGCCACGGTTTTTATGGGGCAAGTTCTATGGAACGTTTACCGGCAGAAACTGCCATAACTGAAACGACAAAAATATTTAAAACGATAAAACGAAAATAATTTTTAATCCATTTTAGGTTGTTAAATCAACCAAACTATTGATCGCTAGCACCAGAAGCCTGTGGTATTTACCACAGGCTTATTTTATTTAATAGATAACTAGCAAATAAATAGATGTTGCAATAAATTAATAATAATTAACAAAATATTAAAATATCCTTACCAATAGAAGCTTATCATCTAATTTAATTAATATAGAATTAGAGATTACAAAAATAGAAAAAACGCCTAACTATTCAATTAATTTAACTAACGAAATTTAAATAAAAAAATACCAATAAATAATAAATAGTTAATCATCTATCATACATATATAAAATGTGTAAAATATTTAGTCGTTTTTTGTTTATTTTGCCAAAAAGCTTTTTGTTTACTTAAAAAGGTGCATAATGCATTCATCTGATGTTACCGAGCGTTCGCTCTATTCGCTAAGTTGGCCGATCTTTATTGATGTTCTGCTCCATTTTGCGACATTACTTATCAATACTTATATGGTTAGCCACGTCTCCACAGCTTATCTGGCTGCAATGGGCGTAGGCAACCAAGTTTTTGATCTTTTTATCACCATATTTAACTTTATCAGTGTAGGATGCAGCGTTGTTATCGCCCAATATTTAGGTGCAGGTAAAAAAGAAAAGGCCAGTCAAGCCATTCATATCTCGATTGCTTTTAACTTCCTATTAGGTTTTCTAAGTGCTGTCATTATTCTACTGTTTGGCTATAAGATCCTCGGGATCATGAATACACCAGCACATTTACTTGATTATGGTTATGCTTACTTACATATTCTTGGTTTATGTTTAATACCAGAAGCAATTTCTATTATATTAGCGGCTTGCTTACGTGTTTATGGCAGATCACAACCGGCAATGTGGGTAACATTTATTGCTAATCTAATCACCATCTTCGGCAATATGATTGTTTTATATGGTTTTTTTGGCTTACCTCAATATGGTTTAACCGGCGTTGCCTGGTCTACTGCTATCGGACGCATAATCGCTATTGTATTACTTTTCTTCTTACTGTTTAGTGGCCTGAGGATCAAATTTGTTCCCACTTTACTGTTCCGCTGGTCAAAAAGTATGTTGAATAAAATATTACATATCGGACTACCATCAGCAGGCGAAAATTTAGTCTGGATTTTACACTATATGGTCGCTTCTGCTTTCATCGGTTTAATGGGAGAAACCTCTCTTGCTGCTCAAACTCTCTATTTCCAACTTTCACTATTTATTATGTTGTTTGGTATTTCCCTTAGTATTGGTAATGAGATCATGGTGGGTCATTTAGTCGGCGCCAAGCGCTTTGAGGATGCCTACCAGAGAGGATTGAAAAGCTTGCAATGGGGATTTTTTATTACCATTGGTATTGTCTTTTGTTTCTGGTTATTTCGTATACCACTATTGGATGCAATCACTGAAGATCAAAATATTATAAAATTATTACTTCCGCTGTTCTTACTCTCTGTTTTCCTAGAGCCTGGCAGAACACTGAATATTGTCATGGTGAATGCCTTACGTGCTGCTGGTGATGCCCGTTTCCCCTTCTGCACCGCACTTATTTCTATGTGGGGTATTGCGCTGCCAATTAGCTATTTTTTAGGTTTAAAAATGGGAATGGGGTTATTAGGGATCTGGCTTGGATTCCTATGTGATGAATGGCTACGCGGTCTAACCAATGCCTGGCGTTGGCGCTCTAAGCGTTGGCAAACTAAGCGGCTCGATATCTAATACCATTGCTACCTTAGTTGTCTTTAAGCAACCAAGGTAGCCACAAAAAACTGATCAACTAACGCTTTCTGTTAATAATGCAAATTGTTGTCGTATTTCCTCTTCCGGTAAATGTAAACCAATAAAAACCATTACACCTTGACGCGTCTCGCCTGCTTGCCATTCACGATCCCAATCTGCACTGTATAAACGCTGCACGCCTTGAAATATTAATCGACAAGGCTGATGTTTAATCGCTAATATTCCTTTATAACGTAAAAGATTATCAGCATAGTGACATAATAAGGTCTCCATCATTTTTGATAATTTCGACAATTCAACCAATTGATCAAGATAGACTACAATCGATTGAATAGCATTTTGTGTGCTAGACATAAAGCGAAAAACTGGTTTTGCAATGGTTAAGTTATCGCTAAGCATAAATCCATTTAAATTAAATAAGGGTGCTATAGCTATATCACCATGGGTGACTGGATAAATAGCGGCTCGGGCATTAATACGCTGTAAACGCGCTATCAATGCGCTATTATTTGATTGAACATCAGTTTTAGTCAGCAAAATACAATCCGCATAACCAATCTGAATTTGAGCAATAATAAATTGATTCAGTTGTTTTTCAGCATGTACTGCATCCACAACAGCAATAATGCCATCTAAAACAAAACGTTGACAAAAAACTTGGTGCGAAAAGAAAGTTTGAGTAATAGGGCCTGGATCAGCCATTCCAGTACATTCAATAACCAGGCGATCAAAAACCAATCGTTTTTTATCTATACCATCCAGTAAATCTAATAGCGTATTTTCTAATTCATTCGAGCGATTACAACAAATACAACCATTACTTAAGGTTGTTATTTGAGTGGCATTATCACCGATAAGCTCACTATCAATCGATTCTGCCCCAAATTCATTTTCAATAACTGCAATCTTATAGCCATGCTTTACATTGAGAATATGACGAAGTAATGTCGTTTTGCCTGCTCCTAAAAATCATGTCAATATTGTTACTGATATTGGTGTCATGCTAAGCCTCAGTTATCCTATCCATTGAATAATCGCTAGCAACAGCGAAAACCCCCTTTATCACTACCAGCATAACGCGCTGCCTGACGTTGCCGAAAAAATTCTTCATAGCTCATAATAGGCTGCTCAGGATGATTATGACGCATATGCTGAACATAATTATCATAGTCAGGAATACCGATTAGCATAAGTGCCGCCTGTCCCAAATATTTGCCTGCTTGTGCAAGATTATTAAACATATTTATTACCTCAAAAAACTCCCACCTAAGTGATAACCTATTTTGTGGGGAAAAATAATACTAATTAATGTGAGGAGGAAATTTTAATATCGCTTTCAGCGACAGTAACATAAGGTGTTTCCATATCTGAACGTCTAGCTGTTCTTCCTGCTTTTATCGCTATTTTAAGCCCATAAAAAATAATGCTATACACCACGAGCAAGAATAAAATACTTAATCCTGCATTAGTATAATTATTGATCACAATATGATGCATATCAGACAGTTTTTGCGCCGTTGTAGCAGTGGCAGCGGTTGCTATTTTTGCTTGGTATGAATGAGCCAAATAGATAAAGCCTTCCAACTGAGGATCAGCGCTAAATAATTTCAAACCCAACGCCCATGTAGTACATATTAATAACCATATTGCTGGAACAAGTGTTACCCAAATAAACTTAGTACGCTTCATTTTAATCAAAATAACACTGCTTAAAACTAACGCAATCGCTGCCAACATCTGATTGGAGATACCAAATAATGGCCATAAACTTTTAACACCACCTAAAGGATCAACAACCCCTTGATAAAGCAGGTAACCCCATAAACCAACACAACCGGCAGTAGCAATAATACCAGCTACTAATGAATCTGTTTTTTTCAGCGCCGGGATAAAATTAGCCAAAAGATCTTGTAACATAAATCGACCAGAACGTGTGCCGGCATCCAAAGCGGTCAAAATAAATAAAGCTTCGAAAAGAATACCAAAGTGATACCAAAATCCCAGATCAGCAGCAGGGATAATTTGCTGAAATACATAAGCAATACCTACCGCAAGCGTAGGCGCGCCACCGGCACGATTCAAAACAGAAGGTTCACCGATATCTTTAGCCGTTTGCAAGATTTGCTCTGGCGAAATAATAAATCCCCAAGAACTGACAGTTGCCGCAGCATGTACGGTAACTGCTTTCAATTGTGCCATAATCATAGCTGCATCGGAGCTGCCTAATTGATGCAAATTAGGCATGGTAAATCCTAATGCGGCCGGAGGGGTATTCATTGCAAAATAGAGACCAGGTTCAATGATAGAAGCAGCAACTAGCGCCATGATAGCCACAAATGACTCCATCAACATAGCGCCATAACCGATGTAGCGAGCATCGGTTTCATTTGCCAATAATTTAGGCGTTGTTCCCGACGCAATTAACGCATGAAAACCAGACACGGCCCCACACGCAATAGTAATAAACAGAAATGGAAATAATGTTCCTTTCCAAACTGGCCCGCTTCCATCGACAAATTGGGTTACAGCCGGCATTTTTAAAGCTGGGTTAAGAATGATAATGCCAATTGCTAAACCAACGATGACACCTATTTTCAAAAAGGTCGCCAAATAATCTCGTGGCGCTAAAATCAACCACACCGGCAATAGCGCTGAAACAAAAGCATAACCAATTAAGACATACGTAATGGTCGTATCTTTAAAGGTTAACGCACGTCCCCAATAAGGATCATGAGCAATAATACCACCAAACCAAATTGCCACAATCAACAGAGTAATACCGATAATCGAGACCTCAGCAACACAGCCTGGCCGAATATAGCGCATATAAATACCCATAAAAAGCGCAATTGGTACCGTTGAACAAACGGTAAAAACTCCCCATGGACTTTCAGCCAATGCTTTTATAACAATTAACGCTAATACGGCTAATATGATAATCATAATCAAAAAGCAGCCGAATAATGCAATTGAACCTGGTACTACCCCCATCTCTTTTTTTACGATTTCGCCTAAAGAAATCGCATTGCGGCGCGATGAAATAAATAACACCATAAAATCCTGCACCGCCCCGGCGAGCACGACACCTGCCAACAGCCATAGTGTACCTGGCAAATAACCAACCTGGGCCGCCAATACCGGCCCGACTAATGGGCCGGCGCCGGCAATGGCGGCAAAATGATGGCCAAATAACACATTGCGATTGGTTGGTACATAATTTAAGCCATCATTATTCAGGACGGCGGGTGTGGAACGGGTTGGGTCAAGCTGCAATACTTTTTTGCCAATATATAAACTGTAATAGCGGTACGAAATTAAATAAACGGCAATGGCAGCAACAATGATCCATAAAGCACTAATGTGCTCTCCACGTCTAAGGGCAACCACACCTAAACAAATAGCACCAATGATCCCTAATATTAACCAAGGGATATGCCTTAATATATTATTCTTATTCATTTAAGAAACTCTTCCTAGGTGAAATAAACATGTCATATGGGAATAACTTTTATTGACTATTTTCAGCATCTATTTTTTAATTCATGGCAGTTTAAAAACATCCTTTGCCATGATGATTATAATAAAACGGAAGAGGAAGAAGTTGATTTTTTCTAAGTAAACGGTTAAATAAATTCAATGAGTGGTTAAAAATAAAAAAAGAAATATTTTTTTGTGACAGCGCTAACAATACAATTGTTAAACTATTAATAGGTTGAGCGTTAATGACTGGTTAAAAATGTTATTATTGTAAAATAATAAACATTATTAATATAGGTAAAAATAAAAATGTTACTGTTTAATCAAAGTAACGTGAAGTCAGAATGACAGTTAAATGAATAAACAAATAGAATAAACGCTAAAAAATTAAATAATCAGCATATCTTATCGGTAATCATATATTAATATCCTTAATAACAAATTATTTTATTTATAATCAATAGTAAATGTTGCTGTTGCATTAACCGTTCCAGCAGAAATACTATTCCCAGTCTGATAATATTTTGCACTATAAGTCAATTGTTTAAAAAAATCTATATCCAGTTTTTTATTAAATATTATAGGTGTATTCTTCGCAAAAATCTGAATCCCAACCCCAGTTGCTGAGGAATTTTTATCCGCTGGTATAACACCATTTGAATCTCCCCCCTGCCAGGTAATATAAGCTTGGTTAACACCTTTACAGTTTACATCAATATTAAAATTCCGCTCTCCGGTGGTACTTCCTTTACCTTTAAAATTATTTTTAAATACTGTCCCCATCTGAACATTTAATTTTGGTGTTTTTATTTTGCATGACTGTTCCTTAATTTTAAATTTAGGAATATGATAAGTAAATAATGTTTCTCCCGTATCCTGGTTTCCATCGCGGTGAGCAAGCGTTATTTTTATGGGATTCACTTCTCCAGCTTGAAAATCAGGATAAATAATTATAGTAAAACGACCAATAAATATTTTTTTATTACCTTCATCAATCCTTCTATAACCATTTAATTCCATTTTTTTTGCTCCAGATCCTTTTCGTTCAAGCTTCCAGCGCAATTTCACACCGTTAAGATTTGTATTGAAATAATACCCATTGACTGATTTTATTCCTTCAATAGATTTAACATAGACATAGTTATCACCTTTCTGCTGGCAATTAATCTTAATTTCACTGCCAATTTTTCTTACTTTATAGGGGAAATGGGTATTATCATAATGAACTGATAATTCATCAAATACGATATTTTGTTCTGTGATATCAGCTGAACATTTTCCCGCAATAGCAAATGATATATAACTTTGAATTAAAATAAAAATTAACAATAAATATATCTTAAATTTAAATGACATATAATTCCTATTATAATTTATACGGAAAAATGTTTATCTATATAACAATCAGCATCGATTTCTAATATATCTAATTCTTTTGCTAGTTTAGAAAGATCTAATTTGACGTAACACTGTTGCTGTTCATTTTTTCCCCATTGAACTTTTATGTTGGCTAAATCAGGTACTGCATTTAAATATAATTCTCCATCATCACCAACAATGCCATGGCTATCACCATCAATTAATGTGGCAATCGCGCCAAAAGGGACTGGCTTATTATTTTGCGATAATTTGACCAATATACGATTACCACGACGCACATGAAAATTAACCGTTGCAACCGCCCCTCTGGTTGGTACCACTTTTTGCACCGGATTATCAATATCCACTCCATTGGCTAATGATTCAGTATCAATGGTAATATAGTTATAATTATACGGTTCGCTATAGGGGATCACCGCATAACCGCGTGCATCAGTTTTAACACCACGATGATTTAATATTTTGGTTTCCATCGCCCCATCAGCTTTAACTAATATGACCGTTTCCCCTAATGGTTGAGAAAAAACAATCCCATTCCGATGAACAATCATGCCACCTGAAAGCCCATAATTAAAAGAACGTTCGTTATTGTTATAATTATACCCTACATTCATACGAGCCAGGTTATTGCTATAATTCAAAGAAATACCACCACCTAATTCTTTTAAACTAGTATAATTATTATCTAATCGAACATTATATAATAATTCATCATTACCTAATAAACTGCCATTAATGGCTAATTGCTGCCCATTTATTGTATTATTATTAATATTATATGTGATCCAACCACTAGGTAACCATTTACTGAAGGGTACAGAAACATTAAATGCAATTTGCTTATCTTTATTTTCAGTAGATTCATCATTATTATTAAAAAATAAATTTATTCCAAAGGTAATATCAGCAATATTAATATTGTAGCCGGCAGACAATGATTGAGTAGTGCCTTTTTTTCGGCGATAATTCTGCCAATAAGCAGAAAAATAAAAATTACCAAAGTCCTCCATATTTTGATTGAGTGTAAACTGAAATTGGCTAAGTTTATTTTGTCCATTTGCAGTATCCTGTTTTCTTAAAGGTCTATTTACTTCTGGAAAAGAATAATATTCAGGGCTAGTATAAAAATTTCCAGAAAAATTAAATGATGTTCCTATTTCATCAATACTTTTCTCATATTGAATTTTATAAGACTGCCCTTTTTTACGTCTATTATTCGGCAGCTTCGCATCAGCAAATACCGCATTAAAAAAAATAGCACCAAAATTATCTAACCCTAATCCCAGACCCAGCGAAAGCGATAAATAATTTTCAGCTGCTTGGATACCCGATAATAAACTTAATCGATTAGAAACCCCATATATTGAGACTAATTCGCTAAAATAGGGTTTATAAAGATTTTTTCTCGAACTAGCATAACGTCCCAGAGTAAATTGATACTTTAATTTACCCTCTCGTTGCATAATGGGCACGGATGAAAATGGCTGAATAAATTTTGTTTGTTTGCCATTATCTTCAGTAATGGTAACATGCAAATTACCCGAACCGTATATTGCATAAAGATCGGAAATCTCAAAAGGACCAGGTGGAACATAATTTTCATAAATAATATAATTATTTTGCCGCACTGTAACTCGCGCGTTTGTTTGCGCTATTCCTCTAATAACTGGCGCAAAATCACGTTGACTACTTGGTAACATTAAGTCATCTGAGATAATTGATGCGCCAATAAATTTTATACTTTCAAAAACATCATTATTAGTAAATGTTTCACCCAAAATAATTTGGCTTTTTAATTTATGAATATCTCGTTGAATATAACTATTAACAGAGGATAAATTATTTTTACCTGTTTGCGAATCATAATTATAAACTAATTGATTTCGAAAACGCCAAGCGCCGATATTAATTCCATTGTGTAAATTTAAATAATAATTTTGACTCGTTATATTGTAATTATGATTATGTGAACCACTAAAATCATAACTGATTAAAAAAGCCGATTCCCCTTGTTGCCATAAATCGGATGGCACAGTATCTCTGGCTATATTATCCATAACGGCTTGCGGAATATTAATTTCCAGGCGTTGTTGATGAAAATCGAATAATATTGTGGAGTAGGGAATATAATCCTCAATATTATACAAAATTTGGTTGGCAGGTAGCTTCATCAATGCAGGAAAAGCTGTGATTTTAACCCCTAATTGCTTTAAATCATCAACAGTTAAGGCCGCAAATAATTTTCCATTCTTCTGAACAAAGTTAATATCCTTATTCTCCTTTTCTGTTTTATTAAGCAAAACAGTGACTCTGTAGGTTCCTGGCAATTGGCCGCCAGGTGAAGAAAATGAACTCAAGTCAATAACTGCCTGCTCAGCGTTACTTATTTCTAACGCAGATAATGGAAAATAATCTTGAGCAATAATTTCGGGTAAAAATATCAATGAACTCAAAGTGACTAGAAAAAAAACAAATGAACATAATTGTTTTTTTTCTAACGGGTTATTAAAAAAAATCACATTAAAGGCCTTCCATCTCATCTAAGGTAGATTTTTTTTCATCTCTGCACTAATACCACCATAACTATTTATACTATTCCAACTAATTAAATTAGATGAGTTAGCAGATATATTAAAATAAGCTATTTCTTGTGGCGCAATCATATCTGTATCATTTAAATTAACGATTTGATTGCCAATTTTAAGTTGATTAATAGTCACATAATAATTACTTGGATTTTTAACTTCTAATAGTTTACCAAGGCGGCGAAAGGTTAATAATTTATAACTTTCTTCTGCATCACCTTGAATTTTTTCGGGCCGATAAAATAATTTTATGCGGGTTTTTACTGTAATAAATAAAGTATTTTGCATATTATCCTGGGCTGAAGGAATCGCTTTCACATTGAGATAAAAAATAGACTCTCTATCCAAAGGCAAGTCACCACCTGTTCGCATAATTCGTAAAATATTTTCTTTGCCAGCGTCTAAACGAAACAAAGGTGGGGTAACAACAAACGGTGCTTTTTTGCCATTTGCATCAACACTGATGAAAGATTGAATTAAATAAGGCCTATTCTCATCATGATTTGTTACCAGAATTGAAGCTTCCCTTTTATTTCCTTCATAAATAACGCGTGTTCCATTAATTGTCACATTTGCATAAGCTTCAAATATAAAAAATAATAGTATATAAAGTATTGAAAACTTTATTATTCTGCTTCTCATTATTATTACTCGAACATTAGTCATAAATATAAAGAATCCTTTCTATGACTAGGAAAAATATCTAGAAATTCAATTATCAATTTTTATTTATAAAGGATCTCAAAATTCACCGTAGCATTTGCTTGACCGGCTTTAACTTTTTGCCCATTAGCAATATAAGCTGCCTTTAACTTGATAATAAATGGATTGCTATTATCGAAAGGAGCATGATGCTCATATTGCTTTGTTATATCTAATAACTTACCATTTAAATCATAAAGACCGATAGCGATGCCTTGTGCCCCTGATTCATCCAACTTTATTAATTTGTCATGAAATTTATCATTAGGTGCCGTCATTTTTATTTTAGGATAAATCGAATAACCACTTCCATTAGGGCATTTGTCTAGCTTGATTTCTATCTCTTTTTCACTGCCAGGAATTTTTTGGCCACGCACAGTAGGTACTTTATCCTTCATAAAAACACCCATCTGGACAGTTAAAGAATTTGCAGAAGATTGGGATAAAGACAGCACACACGGGCTCTCTATAATTTTTCCTTCAAAACTGATAGTTCCGCTTGGTGCAGAGAAAACTAAATTACAAAATAAAATTAACAATATGCCAATAAAATAGCAGGTAAGATTATTTTTCATGTATATATTCCTAATAAAACAAATGATATATTTCAAACTCATAATGAAATATTTAAATGACGCAGCAGTATACTGAGATACATTAATTTATAATAAAAATTAAAAACTGGAGTTGTAATTTATGTTATGCAAAAAATAATACCTAGCTAGGCCGGTATAAATATAGGTAAAGCAAAAATGCTCAATCTTGAGTAATAAAATTATCGCTAATAAATTCGCCGCCAAATAATTATTCCATTTTAAAAACAGAGCCCTATCATGTTAATTAATAATCATTGTAATAAGCAATATATTACCTAAAAATAATCAAATTGCAATCAAAAAAATACATAATCTAACATATATTTTAACATCTATACCTAAATATATTATTTAAGATAATTCAGATACTATAAAAGCATGACTTTAAGAATATGCCTATTGTCATTTTAATGAAAGTTAATTAAATAAACAAAAATCAGCATCCACTTATTAATATTTTGCATATCTCACAAGTTACAATAAATTTTGCCGCAAAAATTCAATTATAATTTCAGCCTACTTATTTAATTCAATATTTAATTATTTTAAAATGGATACCATTTATGAACATTAACCCCCAACGATGTTAATTTTTTTTATTAAAAAGAGTGTACTACTAAAATTTTGATTACGCCTATTGCTAGGCAATAAATAACCATTCTTTTAACCAGATACTCTTAATATCGGCGAAAAATAATTTTAAAATTAACTATATTTTATTATATATCTGATAGGCTGATATCATCGATATATTTAATAAATTATTTTAAAAACATTTAATTAAACATTAGTATGCAATCGTCGTAAAATCCGGCATTATTCAGTTCAGAAATAGAATAACGCATTTTTTAACTAACAATAACTTAGCGGTTCATTAGCATTTATAAGTTTATAAATGCTAATGAACTTTGCCAATAAGATGAGCTGCAACTCACGGCATACAAAAAAGGTTACTTCATCTCATTATGCTCACGCTCACGATTACGGTCTCTATCGCGATGAACAAGATAAATAAGCACCAGCAAAATAGTGGTATAAACTTGAAACGCTTCTGCCCCACTATTCCATTCAGACATCCACATACCAAACCACTCTCGGCCCAATGACATATACACAATTTGCCAGGTCAAAAAACCTAAGGTTAACCCAGCAATGGCAATTTTTTTCTTTCTATTAAAATTAGCCGCGGTATTTTTCAAATTAGCTAATAACCTAATGCCACCAATCCAGCAAAGTATTGCTGTTAATGTTTGCAGAATAATGAGAATGACATAACTAACATGATGGGCAGTTGGAGACTCAATCGCACGGTACTTAATGGTGGCCTCAGGAAAGATAGTATCCATCAAAAGAACATGACGAATTAAGGCAAAATTGGTGTCATAGTCGGTAATATTACCGATAACCACTAACGATGTATATAACGCCACCGCACATACAGCCAACGCTTTAGATAAACGAATAATCATGATTTATTGTCCTTAGAAATACAATAAGATAATCTTCGATACAAGATGCAGGCTCAAAAATAAAAATGTTCACTGTTTAGTATAATTAACTAAACAATGAACAGATTAATTTTAACACAAGAATTTAAAATAGGACAAAATTCAAAAAAAAACAGTAATTTTGTTAATAAGGCATATTAGTAGGCAAAAATAAAAACCCTATCATACTTTATAGATTTGATTCACATTAATGGATATGTCTCGTGGCCCATAGATCATATTCGTCAGCATGTTCAACGTATACCTGAACGATATCCCCCGGTTTAACATTAAATTCGCCATTAAGGTAAACGACACCATCAATTTCAGGTGCATCAGCCATACTACGCCCTACTGCTCCCTGATCATCCAGCTCATCGATGATTATCCAGATCTTAGAACCAACCTTCTGTAGCAAGCGCTGCTGAGAAATTTGCTGCTGAACCTGCATAAAACGGTGATAACGCGCCTCTTTTATTTCTTCTGGAACTTGATCAGGTAATGCATTAGCCTGCGCGCCATCAATGGGGCTATATTTAAAACAACCAACTCGATCTAACTGCGCCTGTTGGAGAAAATCAAGTAATAACTGGAAATCCGCTTCAGTCTCCCCTGGAAAACCAACAATAAAGGTTGAGCGCAAGGTTAATGCAGGACAAATTTCACGCCAACGGCGAATACGCTCTAAGGTTTTCTCTACTGCCCCCGGCCGTTTCATCCGTTTTAACACCGTTGGACTCGCGTGTTGCAGGGGAATATCTAAGTAAGGTAAAATTTTACCCTGTGCCATTAGTGGGATCACGTCATCAACATGAGGATAAGGATAAACGTAATGCAATCGGATCCAAATTCCTAAAGCGGCAAGCTGTTCACACAAGCTGACCATACTAGTTTTAACTGGCTGGCCATGCCAAAAACCTACGCGATGCTTAGTATCTACGCCATAGGCTGATGTATCTTGTGAAATTATAAGCAACTCTTTCACGCCTGCGGCAACTAAGCGTTTGGCTTCACTTAATACCTCACCAATAGGCCGACTATCCAAATCACCTCGCATTGATGGAATAATGCAAAATGTACATCGGTGATTACAGCCTTCAGAAATTTTCAAATTCGCATAATGCCTAGGTGTTAACTTGATCCCTTGCTGCGGCACTAAACTAAAAAAAGGATTATGTTGCGGTTTAGGAACATAATGATGAACATGGGCTAACACCTGTTCATAACTATGCGGACCAGTGATGGCTAATACTTTCGGATGTACTTCACGGATCTGATCTTCTTTCGCTCCCAGACAACCGGTTACGATCACTTTACCATTTTCATTTAATGCTTCACCAATGGCTTCCAATGATTCTTGTACTGCGCTATCGATAAAACCGCAGGTATTAACAATAACCAGATCAGCATCATGATAACTGGCTACAATTTGATAACCATCCGTGCGTAATTCAGTCAAAATTCTTTCAGAATCGACCAAATTTTTTGGGCAGCCTAATGATAAAAATCCTATTGTAGGGACACGTTGTTTATTGCTCATAAAGGTAGGATCTATGTTGTAATATTAATTGGATAAAAAAGTTATTTTAACATTGAAAAAACGAAATTGTACAATTGGGTTTGCGATCCAAATAAATGCGTATCAAGAATTGCAATATTGTTTATTAATAATAAAATTCTATCTGAAATGAGGGATAAATTCAGATAAAAAGCGTGACAGCCAATAATTAAAAAAACTTCTTATACTAATTTTGATTAACATCATTATTTATTTTTTTTATTAATTTATATTGATAAAAATACCCCATATAACAAACTGCTTTTTTAGAAGTGCAAAAAATTGAAAATAATAACCGACTTTGGCCCCATATAAGACGAACAACCCATTTAATGATGTTCTGCCATCGCTCATGTTTTAGTTTTGAACGTTTCTGCACCCACAGGTGATCCTTTTCGACATTCATGCTGCTGTTTTTACTGTATGGATCGTCATTCCCAAATAGTCATGCCATTGATTTAAATAAATCATGTCTATTGTATTAACTATTCATACTTGTCAATCAGCGCGTTTAGATTAATTAATCTAACAAAATGATTTATTGCTTTAATCTAAATCAAATTTAGCTTAATTCAATTTTCAATAAAAAATACGCCAAAATAAATGTCCATCCATTTTGGCCGCAATTCTATTGTCTTAATTTACAGGAAATAAAATGGAACAATATAAACTCGCTACCAGTTTTGATATCAGTGATCATATTGATAGCTCACGTAGCTTGGTTAATATCTTTGCTACTGACTTCAGTGATGTTGCGGCGATTATTATTTCGCTAGAAGATATTCAGCAAGGTGGACTTGATACGATTAAACAACAAAGTTTTGGTCAGCCGATTTTTGCGCTCATTCATCACAATCAAGTTATTCCGGCTGATACACTTGCTTGTCTGACTGGTGTTATCGATCTCAACAAAAACAATAGCCAGTTGTATGCTAAGCAATTAGAAACTGCGGCACAAAAATATGAGCAAAGTTTACTCTCACCTTTATTTGGTAAGCTAAAAAAATATGTCGAACAAGGCTACAGCGCTTTCGATTGTCCAGGTCATCAAGGGGGAGCATTCTTTCGGCGTCATCCATTAGGTAACTTATTCGTCGACTATTTTGGTGAAAACCTGTTCCGTTCAGATCTCTGTAATGCTGACGTTTCAATGGGCGATCTATTGATCCATGAAGGTGTACCTTGTACGGCACAACAATACGCCGCAAAAGTGTTTAATGCCGATAAAACCTACTTTGTTTTAAACGGCACCTCTTCTGCCAACAAAGTGGTATTAAACGCCTTACTGGCACCGGGGGATTTAGTGTTATTTGATCGCAACAATCATAAATCTAATCACCATGGTGCGTTGATCCAAGCAGGTGCTACACCAATCTATTTAGAAACAGCTCGCAATCCATTTGGCTTTATCGGTGGCATCGACGCTCACTGCTTTAATGAAGATTATCTGCTTGATCTGATCAAAAAAACTTCGCCTGAGCACGCAGAGCAAAAACGTCCTTTTCGTCTGGCGGTGATCCAACTTGGTACCTATGACGGAACAATTTACAATGCACGTCAAATTGTCGATAAAATTGGCCATCTTTGTGACTATATTTTATTTGATTCCGCCTGGGTGGGTTACGAACAGTTCATTCCAATGATGAAAGACTGTTCGCCATTACTGTTGGAACTCAATGAAAATGATCCAGGTATTTTGGTCACTCAATCGGTTCACAAACAACAAGCAGGTTTCTCACAGACTTCTCAAATCCATAAAAAAGACCGTCATATCAAAGGGCAACCACGTTATGTCAATCACAAACGCTTGAATAACGCCTTTATGATGCACGCTTCCACCAGCCCGTTCTACCCGCTATTTGCCGCTTTAGATGTTAATGCCAAAATGCATGCCGGCGAAAGTGGCAAACGGCTATGGATGGACTGCGTAAAAACCGGTATCGAAACGCGCAAATTATTGCTAAGTTGCTGTAAACTCATCCGCCCATTTATTCCTGCAATGATCGATGACCGCCCCTGGAATAACTACGACACCGATGAAATCGCTAATGACTTACGCTTCTTTAAATTTACCCCCGGCGAACGCTGGCACTCATTTGATGGTTACGCGGAAAATCAGTACTTTGTTGATCCATGTAAACTAATGTTAACTACACCCGGCATCAATAGCCAAACTGGCAATTATGAAAGCTTTGGTGTACCAGCCACTATTCTGGCAAATTACCTACGTGAACAGGGCATTATCCCGGAAAAATGCGATCTAAACTCAATTCTATTTTTACTCACACCGGCAGAATCGATAGCAAAAATGCAACATCTGGTGGCCCAAATTGCCCGTTTTGAACATTTACTGGAAATCGACGCCCCATTAGCTGACGTTTTACCAACACTCTACCGCAGCAACCAACAACGCTATCAGCACTATACCCTGCGTCAGCTATGCCAAGAGATGCATGACTTATATGCCAAATTGAACGTAAAACAACTACAAAAAGAGATGTTTCGTCAAGCGCATTTTCCAGCCGTTAAAATGTTACCGCAAGCAGCCAATATCCAGTTTGTACGCGGCCAAATCGAACTGATTGCGATTGAAAACATTGCCGGTCGAATTGCGGCCGAAGGCGCGCTACCTTACCCACCAGGCGTACTATGTGTTGTGCCAGGAGAAGTCTGGGGCGGTGCGGTGCAAAACTATTTTCTGGCGTTAGAAGACGGGATCAATCAGTTCCCAGGTTTTTCACCTGAACTACAAGGCGTATATCTGCAAACTGATGCTGATGGCCGCATCCGTGCTTATGGTTATGCCATTAAATAGTCATGTATATCTTCACAAACCGTAAATCTTTACCAATTAAATAACTAAGATTTCTCAAGAGTTAAGAGAGAAAAAAATGCAGGTATCTAAAAATAAAATGAGTGTGCTACAGCTAACCATATTGACTACGGTTAATATGATGGGCTCAGGTATTATTATGTTACCGACCAAGTTAGCAGAAGTTGGTACCATATCGATCCTCTCATGGATCGTTACCGCTGTCGGCTCAATGGCCCTGGCTTACGCTTTCTCAAAGTGTGGCATGTACAGCCGCCGCAGTGGCGGGATGGGTGGTTACGCTGAATATACCTTCGATAAATCCGGCAACTTTATGGCTAACTACACCTATGGGATCTCACTATTAATTGCTAATGTCGCGATTGCTATCTCTGCAGTTGGTTATGGAGCAGAACTATTCGGGGTAAGCTTAAGCCCATTACTTATTTGTATCGCTACCATCGCCGTATTATGGATCTGTACTGTTGCTAACTTTGGTGGTGCTCACATCACGGGTCAGATAAGTAGTATCACCGTTTGGGGGGTTATTATTCCAGTTATGGGGATCTCCATTATTGGCTGGTACTGGTTCAAAGCCGACCTATATATCAACTCCTGGAACCCACATAATTTTCCATTTTTTCAGGCCGTTGGCTCCTCAATTGCCATGACATTATGGGCATTTCTCGGCATGGAATCGGCTTGTGCAAATAGTGAAGCTGTTGATAACCCAGAGAAAAATGTCCCTATTGCTGTATTAGGCGGCACACTAGGCGCAGCAGCCATCTATATTGTATCCACCAATGTCATAGCCGGTATTGTGCCTAATATAGACTTAGCTAACTCCACGGCCCCCTTTAGTTTAGCTTTCGCACAAATATTTAATCCCACTATCGGTAAAGTCATCATGGCGCTAATGATCATGTCATGTTGTGGTTCCCTACTGGGTTGGCAGTTTACGATTGCGCAAGTATTTAAATCATCATCGGATGCTGGCTACTTTCCAAAAGTTTTCTCCGCTGTCAATAAAGCAGAAGCGCCGATTAAAGGTATGCTGATTATCGTCATTATCCAATCTGGCTTAGCGCTGATGACCATTAGTCCATCACTAAACAAACAATTTAATGTATTAGTTAACCTAGCCGTTGTCACTAATATTATCCCTTATATTCTTTCTATGGCCACCATGATCATCTTACAAAAAGTGGCTAATGTTGAGCCACAGAAAGCAAAAATGGCTAATATTATTGCTTTTATTGGGGCCGCCTATAGTTTTTATGCCTTATATTCTTCTGGAGAAGATGCCATTATGTGGGGCGCGCTAGCGACATTCTTAGGCTGGACGCTCTATGGCTTCGTTTCGCCACGCTTCGAGATGGAAAACAATCAAAATATACATAGCTAATACTAACTCAATATCATTGACTAACTTTCTCCTCATCACCATGCGATGAGGAGTAATTTAGCCAGCCTAAATTAGCGATCTACATAATGACGATAATTTCAGCATTGACAAATAACCATTCTTTTATTCAGGCTAAATCGTAATATTAATAAACAACCGACATTAATATCTCAACCAGCAACCTTGTCCTGTATACTTATATATTATTAATACCGATAAACCATTTGAGTTGATGCCATGAAAAAATTAATCATAGTTATCATGTTATTTATCAGTAAATTGGTACTTGCCGATAGCAATAATATCGATCAAGCGTTAGAGCAATGTTTAGCCAAACCAACAACAGTATCAACCCTCGATAGCATTGATTGTTACCAAAATGCGTTAAAGTTATGGGATAACGAATTGAACAAGCAATATCAATTATTAATCGCCGCTAAAGAGTTAAGCCCAAGATTCAAAACTGCGTTGAAAAAATCACAATTGGCATGGATAAAATATCGCGATCTCAACTTAGAAGCGATTAACCGCTTTTATGACAATCAGCAAGGAACCTATTGGGGGATCGCCGCGATGGCTAACAAAATTGAGTTAACTAAAAATAAAGCGCTGGAATTAACCAAATTAAGAACAAGCACTGAAATCGGTAATTAATAACCATTGGTTAATAAAAATAAATTTAGTTATGTGTGTCGTTAGTTATTTAATGACACACATAACTAACCATTACCATGAAAGATAACAGAAAATTCGCTCACAATAGTGATAAAGTTTAGAAACTATAAGTCATCCCTACCCCAATAACATTATCGCGCGCTAGCTCTAATTCGTTACCCCGTTGGCTATTTCTCAATAAATTAACTTTATAAGCAGCGTAAGCTTTGAAATTATGGTTAAAATTATAGTTAGTAAAAATATTAAGATAATTAACCACATCTACTTGCTTATCAGCCCGTGAATAAAAATAAGCTATTCCTGGCTCCAAGCCTGATGCAAAAGCATAGGAAGAAAGCAACTCAAGGGTATTAACTTTACCAAAGATCACTACATTATCATCGACTTCGTGGAAATGAATATTGCGGCTTTCGGAATATAAACCGGCAAATTTGACAGGTTCAGCGTCATAATTGAAACCTACCGCCCATATTTCCGCCGATTTACCCGCCCGGATCTGCTGTTGCTGCTGAGTTCTGTTGGAATAAAAATAGGCCACGGTTGCTTGCAAATTATCCGTTAAGTGATAATTAACACTAGCTCCCCAACCCTCACCATTTTGATGCTGAACCTCCTCATTATGGCTATTTTTGCCTTGATATTGCAAAGCAAAATTGAGTCCCTTAATCAAATTAAAAAAATCAGTTTGGCGATAAGTCAGCAAATTACTTGCTTCTTTGGTGGTTGAAATATCACTATCAGAAAAGAAATCACCGTCAAAAAGCGACAATCCATCGGTATAAGCAGCAACATCATAAATCACACCATAATTACGACCATAATCGATATGGTGAGTAGCATATTTTAATCCGGTAAAAGCCAAATTATTCTTTGATTCATTACTTTTGTCCCCTTCTCCACCATGCAATTCTATTTCATGTTCAAATTTGGCAAAACCACTAGCAGAATCGGTAAACTGACTATCTAACTCTAAACCCAGTTTTACTTTTATTTCATTACCATCTTGATCCTTATCTTTTGAACTCATTAGTTTAGATTCAATCTCACCATTTACCGCTATTCGACTACCTTGCTTATCATAAACGTCTACAGCCATAGTCCCGGGAATATAAAAACTGAAAAAAATTAAACCGGTCGATTTATTTTTAATAAAAGAAAACATGATACTTATCTCAAGACATATAAAAATTGATGAACTAGTCATCATACAAATATTTTAAATATACACAGCCTAATTAGTAATTAATGATAATCACTTTATGCTGTTTTAACCCAATAAAATAAACAGTTAATTTATCGGTATAGGAGAAAGAAGAGAGATATAGCTAAATCTAACTAAGAAAATACTTTGCTCGCTGAATGTCAAAAATAGAAACATATAGATACCCTATAATAAATCTCATATATAGGGGCGACCAGATGAAAGAGCATAGAACACTATCCCAATCGTCTTAGTTTTAGCACTATACAACGTATCCTATGAAAGGAAGTTACTTTGAGACAAACCTTAATACGATCTGCCTTGTCCTAACCTTGGGCGTCTCTCGACGTCGTGAGATCAGCAACTTGTGTTTGTATAGGAGCCTCGCCTAACGAGATATAACACTTTCGAATGAGCGCATATTATATGCGTAAAGAATTGGGAAAAAATATCCCATTGCTAGTTTGTTTATGTTTTATTTAATTATGTTAGCCATTTTACGCTAAAGCCAAGCAACGAGTCGTTAAATCAATGAAATAACAAACGGTGCTAATTACTTAATGATAACCAAACCACTCTTTTAATCCTGAGCTTAAAATGGCAGATATGGCAAAATAACAATAATCCGCTCGGTAATATAGCATCAATGAATGAATATTATTAACTTCATTTTTGTCGACTTTTATCTCTTTTAATTTTTTTGCCAAAATAGAATTAATAGCCATATGGTCAGGAATATAAGTAACTCCTAATCCTTTTTCAGCCAATTTCACACATGAATAATAATCAGTGGTTAACATCATTTCTGCATAAGGCAGAAAATGATATCGCTCATCATCGACCTTACCCTGTAATGAAGGATAAATAACCGTTTCAGAAGATAAAGATAAACTATTCACCCGTTCTTCTTTTGCCAAAGGGTGGGTTGGATCCGCCACTAACATCATTTGAATATCACCAACAACTTGCGCATTAATGTTGTTGTATATCTCAACACATTGTAAGCCTAAAACAAAATCTGCTTTGTTACTATTAAGGGTAAATTCAACATCAAATAAATCCGCATGAACAATATGTATTTCAACAGCGGGAAATTCCTTCTTTAATTTTAATACTACATCAGCAATCGCCTCTTCAGGAATCAATTGATTAAATGCTAATCTAATGGCGGCAGGATCTTTATTATTATTTAAAGCGAAAGAAAACTTTTCTAATTTTTGCAAAGATAACAAAAACATTTTAACCTTTGGTAATAAAATTTTACCATTACTATTTATATCCAAAACAGAACCATTCGAGCGTTTATCAAATAATGTATAACCTAATATAATCTCAAGTTCATTTATCCAACGACTAATTGTGGTTTTAGACTTATTTAATAATATCCCTGCCTGTAAAAAATTACCTGACTCAGCAGCAGCGACAAACGCCATCAGCATTTTATTTTCTATTTGTGGTAAGAATTTTTCATTACTGCTCCGCTGTCTGTTTTATTGAATAATTATTAATTGAAATCAATTTATAAAATTTTATAATAAAATATTATGATAATCAGACATTAACAAATATTTTTCTGCAACTAAATTTTTAATAGTATATTTAATATAAATAAATTTCATTTTTTGTAAAAAAACGTTAGGTATCGCTATCAGCGATACCTTAGTATTTCAACTAAATAGCAATGTAAAATCAAATTTAATTTATTTTTTGTTTAAACTCTATTTATTTAACTATTCAATCATCATTAGAAATTTTTAATTTTATAATAAATGAAAATAATAATAGATTAGCAGCATTTAATTAATATATAGCTCTTTAAATTAATAATATATTTCTATAATTTCAATTAACTATATTTACATAACTTATTTAGTTAATAAAAAGTCTCGCCCAACTAACCAATAAATTAATTATGACTAATTAGGGGAAAATAAAGTTAATACTAAGCTATATCATCAAACAACAACTTACTTAACCTAAATTTAGCTGATTTTTATGTGCTATGTCATGAAATATAAAAAAATTTTCATTAATATATGACGCTAAATAGCAACCAACAAAACACCACTTAGCAATCAATTAATCCGCTAGCGCCATTTTGCGGGAAACAATTATTAAAATGGAGTTTTAAAATAAAAATGGAACAACTGCCTCCTTCAGACTTAAAAACAATATTACATTCTAAAAGAGCTAATCTCTACTATCTAGAGCACTGTCGTGTAATGCAAAAGGATGGCCGAGTTTTATATCTAACGGAAGCTAAAAATGAAAACTGCTATTACAATATTCCCATTGCAAATACCACTGTAATTCTATTAGGCACAGGAACCTCTATCACTCAAGCCGCTATGCGAATGCTAGCCACAGCCGGCGTACTGGTCGGTTTTTGTGGCGGCGGTGGTACTCCTTTATTTATGGGTGCCGAAATCGAGTGGCTAACACCACAAAATGAGTATCGACCAACAGAATATTTGCAAGGCTGGATGCAGTTCTGGTTTGATCAAGATAAGCGTTTAGCCGCCGCTAAGCAGTTTCAGCAGGAGAGGATCAACTATTTACAACAAGTTTGGGAAAAAGATCGTGAATTGAAAAATGAAGAATTTGTTTACCAAAATAAAATAATCCAAAAAGCTCTAGAAACATTTCATGCGCGAACGAAAGTGGCGAAGGATCCCACAGAACTCTTAGCAACAGAAGCACAATTGACGAAAACTTTATATAAATATGCAGCAAATAATACCAACCAGAAAAATTTCATCCGACAACATAAATCACACAATAAAACTAATGAGTTCCTTAATCACGGTAATTACTTAGCTTACGGTTTAGCCGCCAGTTGTCTATGGGTATTAGGCATCCCGCACAGTTTTGCTGTTATGCATGGCAAAACCCGCCGTGGCGCACTGGTATTTGATGTAGCTGACTTAATTAAAGATGCGATCGTGTTGCCTTATTCATTTATTTGTGCAAAAGAGAAAATGACGGAGCAAGCATTTCGTCAGCAAGTACTGCAAAAATTAACTGAACATAAAGCGCTGGACTTTATGTTTAAACAAGTAAAAACCGTCGCTTTATCATCGGTTGCGGGAAAATAAAACAATGTATGTCACTTTTATCAGCCAATGTGAAAAAAAAGCACTGGCTCGAACACGTCGAGTACTGGATGCCTTTGCTGATCGAATTGGGAATAATACCTGGCAAACGGTGATCACAGAAGATGGTTTGATTGCAGTAAAAAAATTATTACGAAAAACTGTTAGTAAAAATACAGCGGTAAGTTGTCATTGGATCCGTTCAAGACAGCGCAGCGAACTACTTTGGATTGTTGGCAATCGTAATAAATTTAATCTGCAAGGAATAGTACCGGTGAATACTACACAAAAAGAGGTTTTTATGGATATTGCAATCAACCAAGTAAAAAAAGATGAATATTATGCCAATACTCAATTACAACCTCTAGCAGAGCACTCTTTTGCTGTCGGTTATATTGCACAACAATTATTTAACCAACTGGTTGATAACAATGAACATCGTAACTTAGCAAAAGTTGCTTATTTAGCTGGTTGTTTACATGATATTGGTAAATTAGATCTCCTTTTTCAGCAATGGGTTAAAAAAGGCAAACAAAAAGATCCTACTGAAGACGGTCAACATATTGATGTTAAATTCACGTTTGAAAAATATCCCAGACACAACGAAATTTCTTTATTAATTTTTAACGTGTTAGAACAACAAATTACTGGTTTATATAATCATCAAAAAGAAAACTTACACCATGTTATTTATTGGCATCATGCTAAACCCTATAGGCCAAATGGTGATTTTGACAGCCTGACAAAAGCATATAGTTACTTATTAAAAAATATCACCGCTGAACAATTTGAAAAATTAATTAATGATACATTATCACTATTAAAACATATAGTTAAACTTTCTAAAAATTATAATAATGTCTACGATATTGAAAAAAATCTGAATTTATCATTTGACTACACTCCAGCCTTACGGGAAAACTTCGAATATCAAATTAAAGATAAAGAATTTCCTAAATTTAAAAGATATGAAACAACTGATTCCGTCGCTATAGATAAACTAAAACAAAATATTAATAAAAATGCACACCATAACTTATTACGTGCCTGTGTTATTAGCGCTGATCGCCTAATTTCTCAATTAACCGCTAGTGATCTACTGGATTATGTTCATCAACAACGGCTGGATGAATTACTGATTGATAGCCAAGAAATGCTGTCTAACTTGCCAAGTCATTTAACACAAATAGCCACAAAATTCCCTACTAGTGAACGCAGCCAAAAACAGTTAGAAATTGCCCAAAAATTAGCAGATTTACCTGATATTGCCGTGCTCGCTGGCCCTGCGGGTTGCGGTAAAACCCAAATAGCTCTGCAATGGGCAAAATTAAAAGATGCAAAACAAATTATCTGGGTGTGCCCTCGGGTACAAATATGCCAGGGGATTTTCCAAGAATTAATCGATACCTATCTACCCGACGCAAAAATCGAAATTTATACCAGCGAATTTAAATATACCAATTCATGGGGAGAAGCAACCGATGAACAAGCCTATTTTTCTGGTGATGTCGTTGTTACCACCATTGATCAAATCTTAAATTCCATTGTCACCCACACCAAAGTAAATAGTTTATTACCATTCATGGGCTCACACGTTGTGTTCGACGAATACCATGAATATATGACGATGGAAATATTCAATTTGCTCTTTGCCGAATTGATTGCCAACAAGCGGATGCGGGAGAAATTCAACAAAAATACTTTATTGGTCTCTGCAACATCTCCTTATCTATACTTACAAAATATCATTGGGTTACATGAAAATGATGTAATTGAAATGGCCTCGTTTAATCAAAGTAATTATCAAATCAATTTTATTGAATACAATGATGAATCCATCGATGACAATCCCTTCTACAAAAAATATTCCGATAATACTTTCGTTATTAGTAATACTGCCCAAACCGCCCAACTCAGTTTTATTCACAAAAAAAACCACGAAAATGCCGTATTATTTCACTCCAAATTCAAACGAAGTGATAAAAAATATTGGTTTAACGAAGTCTATGAGAGTTTTAAAAAGCAGGGTTCAGGCAAATATGATGTTTTAAGAAGTGGCCCAATTGTGCAGGCATCACTTAATATTAGTTGTGATTTTATGTTGAGTGAAATGACCTCACCAGAAAACTTGTTACAACGCATTGGCCGCCTCGACCGTTTCGGTGAAAATCAACAAGGTAATATTATACAAATTGCCATTACCCAAAGTGTTAAACAAGGAAAATGTATTGGAAAATCTGCCTATTTTCTTAACCGGTTAAATAGCCTGCAAATCTCAAAAGCCTGGTATGAATACTTACAGGATAAACTCGCTAACCAACAATTTAAACTAACGCAACTCTATCAATTGCATAAAACATTTTACACCTCAGATTACGGAATAAAATCTGCAACCGCTGATTTAGCAAAAGCATTGCAAAATAGTATCATGCTAACTAATAGTAAAGTCACTGAACCGACAAAAATCATAAAAACCAAAACGACTCTACATAACACCAAGATTAGCAAAAGTTCACTACGAGGCGACAGTCGATTTATACAGTTAGCGGTGTTAAATCTCAATAATTATCAGCAACCAAAATTTGAAAATTTCTATGCTTATCAACCACCACTAGACGATATAACCGAATTTGATAATTTAACGGAATCACTCACCGCCATTAAGGACTAAGGCCTACTGGATTTTATTGCGCAAAAACATGGCAATATTGATGTTACTCATCCAGTTAAGGGTATTCCAGCTAAGAAATATCAAGCCAGATGTAAAGTATTAGAAAACTACTCGAGAGATGCAGAATATCCGCTGTATTTAAGTTATATCGAAGACGATCTAAACAAAGTTGGTGGTACTCATGTTCGTCATCCAGAAGCCATTTATTATGCCACTTGTGATAAACAGCCTGTGGGCACAATTGCATTACAAAAACTGCAAATTTTAACTATTAATAAAGAAGGAAAATAACATGACTAAAGTAACCGGTATTAAAAGTGTTGATTTTAAAATCACGGCTTATGGTTATGGTGTGGTTAACTGGAATGGCCCCACCTCTTTAACAGGAGATAATGGTAAAACCGTTGATAATCATACTTTACCTAAATTACGCGGATTTTCCAATTTATCAGGTAAAGTTAAAGAAAATGGTTATAAATATAGAAAAGAAATTTCAGATATTAATTTTAAAGAAACTCCCCTATATATTAGCCAAAACTGTATTCGACATCATCTATTCCGTGAGCAATCTTTTGACCTACACTATGCGAATGACAAAAATATCCTTGAGATCTTGGCTTCGATTACAGGTTTGATCCGTGGCTATGTTGTGCCTACAAGTCAATACAAGAGGACCAGTCCATTATTGATCACAGACTTTATTGACCAACTGGGTAATGGCAATTTTGAACAAATGTCAAATGCCAGTTCAAGTGAAGAAAAAAATGAGGCTGATGGTACCAAAAGCTACAAACGCGGAGAAAACTCTATTTTTTCTAAAACTACCTTTGGCGATACTCAATATGTCGCTTATGGTTCAATCAACATCGAACAACTGGCATTTATCTCTTTAGATAAAAAGTTTGATAGAGCATCAATGGTGATTAAACAAGGTGAAGGTGAAAATGTTGCCCAACACATACAACAATTTATTAAAAGTTTAGACCCCACCAGAGAGCCAAAAGCGGTTTTTCATGCTAACTATGTGCGTAACGGCACTATCTATCACGAAGGCGAAGTCGGCATTCTATTAGACAATACCGCTATCGATATTTTAGTTAACGAAACCCTCGATAGATTACGCAATCTAAGCATTAAACAAGCTAAAGGCTATATGTATGTTGATGAAGTTGAAGTGGATTATAACGATAGTAATAAAATGATGCGGATCAAACGTCACCCAGAGCAATCCAGTATCGAGCCACAAAATGATTATGCGGTTTATTTTACTGCCCATGAATAGGTGAATTATGCAAATTATTATCGAATATGAAGCATCATGGCGTAATTCATTTTTAGATGGCTCTAATAATGAAGAGCTACAACCAAAAGGCCGTAAATTCATTGCCTTAAAACAAGAATTAAAGAAAAAAAATACAGCTAATTTTAAATATCGTCCGATATCGAAAGACACAATAATAGGTATATTGAATCGATTAATTGGCGAGCAACGTAAACTCTATCAAGCTCGTCAAGATCCTGATTACTACTTTAAAACTATCGAATCGATATTAACTGAGCAGGATATCAAAGATAATGCCACCCTCACCCAAGAATTGGTTTTTATTAGAAATATGTCAGGAGAAGATCCAAATTGGTTTACCGGTATGATTAAATCCAATGATCCAGCGTTTAAGTCAGACTTTTCGCCACAATTATGGGGCACTCTATTTCTTAGTTTAGATGAAGTTATTCAGTTTATTTTAAATGATGATTTTCAATTCACACCAAGCATATTTGAATTTGATCCTATTGTTATTATTAATCGCTTAGAAGAATTAAAGAAAATTAAAACAACTAAGTTACCAACTGAGAGCAAAAAAGCCTTTGAAAAAATTCTGGACAAATTTAAAGATATTAAATTCACACTAGAAGATTTTCCTAAACAAAAAGTAATTAGCTTTTACACCGCCGCGGTATATATACAAATTTTACGTCTAAAAGCTCAATATAATTTAACCCATATTTTAACTAAACAAGGAAATATAAGTGGAATTGCAAAGACTGGATCTATTACTCCAAAAGACTTTATGAGTACATATACTACCGGCAAAAAAAAACTAGTTTGGGGAAATCCCTATATTTTAAAAGAAAAAAAGAAAGGTGAAGGTGAAGTCGTTCAATCTCTGACTAAAGCAAGTGGTCGTTTAGCAATCACATTAAATATTCCTAAAGAGCAAGCACGTGATCTAGAACAAAAGATCGAAGATGCGGGCGTTTCTTCTTTTTATATAGGAAAAAAAGGACTTGCTTATGTCACAGATATTCGCATTTAAGGAATGATATGAAGCATTATATAGAAGTGACATTAATCGAAACAAACGACTTTCCTCTTTATCAATTATGGTCAACAGTCTATATGCAATTACATATAGCCTTTGTTGAGATAAAAGATCAAAATGGAAAAATTTCTATCGGTCTCTCTTTTCCACAATATTATTTTAACCAAGAGAAAAACATTAGCTTTATGGGTAGTAAACTCCGGCTTTTTGCTCAAACAGAGAAAGAATTAAAAAAACTTAATCTAGCTAAATGGTTAGCTCGTTTAATGGATTATGTGCATATCACAACCATACGTAATGTTCCTGAACATAAAGTAACTGGCTATGCTATTTATAACCGCAAACAAGTTAAAACTAATGCAGAACGTTTAGCCCGACATCGTGCTAAACGTGGTGATATTGCTTTTGATGAAGCCTTAAAACGTTATCAAAATGTCGTGACAACAACGGACTTACCCTATATTAAATTAGAAAGCCTCAGCTTATCTAATCACAATAACAAACATCATTTTAAATTATTTATCACCAAAAACAACACAGAGTGTACTAACAACCAAATCTTTAGGACTTACGGATTAAGTTCAGTGTCAAGCGTACCTGAATTTTAACCCAATATTTTTTGCTTTTTAAAAAAATAAATCAAAATCAATAAGTTATAATAGCAAATAAAAACTTAGGTCAAACCGTTATTTTTGTTCTAACTTGCTGTTATAACTTTATTTTTTATTGTAGTATTGTTGTTCACTGCCGCATAGGCAGCTTAGAAGTTATCACCGAAAATAGAGAAAAGAGTTTTAATGTTCACTGCCGCATAGGCAGCTTAGAAGATGTTCTGCGCAGCATTTAAAAAAGCCATAAAGTTCACTGCCGCATAGGCAGCTTAGAAGATCTTCATAACAACATTCAAAATCGCAAATGCGTTCACTGCCGCATAGGCAGCTTAGAAGTATAAATCAGAGTATGCAGAACAAGCGCGTAAGTTCACTGCCGCATAGGCAGCTTAGAAGAAGCCCAAGTCTTGTTTCATCATTGAGTAAATGTTCACTGCCGCATAGGCAGCTTAGAAGTTCTGTAAATCACTACTGGTATCACGCAAAAAGTTCACTGCCGCATAGGCAGCTTAGAAGAACATATATTACTGATCACGCAGAAAAGCTAAGTTCACTGCCGCATAGGCAGCTTAGAAGTCTATCAACCATGTATACATCAGAATATAAATGTTCACTGCCGCATAGGCAGCTTAGAAGTGTTTTGACACAATCTGATATTGAGCACATAAGTTCACTGCCGCATAGGCAGCTTAGAAGAACAAATCAAAATGCGGTCGTTTCTATTTCACGTTCACTGCCGCATAGGCAGCTTAGAAGTTGTCTCTTTAATCGCAAGGGTAATTTTGAAAGTTCACTGCCGCATAGGCAGCTTAGAAGTTTTTGAGGCCAAGGAAGGCACGACGTAAAATGTTCACTGCCGCATAGGCAGCTTAGAAGTAAAACCGCCTCGCATCACATGACGACGAGCAGTTCACTGCCGCATAGGCAGCTTAGAAGTATTGATTCTATTATATTATCGCCTAAAAAAGGTTCACTGCCGCATAGGCAGCTTAGAAGTATTTGCTGCCTCAATCGGCAACGATTTAATGGTTCACTGCCGCATAGGCAGCTTAGAAGAAATCCACAAATCCTAGATAAAATGCTAGTAGGTTCACTGCCGCATAGGCAGCTTAGAAGTTGAGAAATAAGGGAAATGTTAATACCAAACCGTTCACTGCCGCATAGGCAGCTTAGAAGACGAGGGTATGTCTACTATAGCCCCTTCATAGGTTCACTGCCGCATAGGCAGCTTAGAAGATTTTAAGAGATTTTATTATGAAAATGCGTTCGTTCACTGCCGCATAGGCAGCTTAGAAGTTACCTAAATGGAGAGAAAGCTAACTTTAAACGTTCACTGCCGCATAGGCAGCTTAGAAGTGTATCCCCAGATCGAGAAGGAGTAGAAGCTCATTCACTGCCACACAGGCAGCTTAGAAACCATAGTCCCTTTCATGGATAATGCTTTTCTTGGTTCACTGCCACACAGGCAGCTTAGAAAACTAATGCCAATAAAACCGATAAAAGACGTACGTTCACTGCCACACAGGCAGCTTAGAAAACTAATGCCAACAAAACCGATAAAAGACGTACGTTCACTGCCACACAGGCAGCTTAGAAATTCACGATTACCGTGATTTTTTCATCCAGCTCTTTTTCTTTCAGATCGATAACTGAGTAAGTTGGCAAATCACTATTTCTATTTTGACTAACATTAGTGGTTGGAATGATTGCGATCATTGCAAGGGATTGTTTGATATTGCCGGCAATCACAGCTTCAATCGTCGGTTTTAATGCTGGGTTTGTCTAACAATCTTACGTATGACAACAGTATCAGAGGCACTGCGTTCGAGAGTTAATTTAAATGGCACGCCACTTTCATAAGATTTAAGTTGTTGTCAGTCACCGGAAAGAACAATACGTCTGCCTTGTCCGGTAATATTATTTAATAGGATGGCGTAGATTTTGTTGCCGATCATTCAGCTTTTATTAATGATAAACAGGCTATTTATCGACTAAGATATAGATTTTCATCTTAAAAAATATATTTTGCATTTATTTTTTTGCCGTTTGGGTCGATAGAAATGTATAACCTGCTGTCCAGCGAACATCAGTATTATTGTATTTTTTTACTCCTTGTAATGTAGCATTAGCCAGTTTTAAATAGTCGTAAAGTAGGTTATATACAAATGTTCCATTAGAGCATTTAAATTGCGGCTCATGATAGTCCTTTTGGGGATCTCGCTCTAGCAAAATTTTAATGTCATCATAACTTTTGCAATTATCAATCAAACTTTTTTTCAATTTTTCCTTTTCCGGTTTTTGATTGTCGAAAAAATCTAACGTGTAATTAAGCGCACTTAGTCCAATAAAATTGGTCTTTTTCAATGCAGAAATTTCAGCCGTTTGTTTCAGTTTGCTATAAGCAATATTATCATTGTGGATCACTTTGTCATAAGCTTGATCACATAAATTAAAATTAAAGCCTAAAGATTTTTCATAACCCAAGGGGTAACAGGTTTGCTGTAGATTAATTTTATTCATTGCTGAACGTACTGAATTAGCGCCAAAACCTAGCAGACTCTCACTCCATAAATAGTAAATTTTACCTTTAAGTCTAATAGGATGTGTACCAGCTAGGCTCGAGTCTTTAGTGTCAAAAGTGATCTGAGTAGATGCACCTCCCATTTCAATAATACCTAGTGTGTTATCCGTTCCCAGTTTCTCCGCAAGCTGATTAATATGCACCCAAGCGAAGACCCCCTCTTCACCGCCAGTAATCGTACGAATCTGACCCGGCTTATAGCCTGCCTGTATAATACTTTGCCGCACATTGCCATAAATTGCACTTTGTTGCGCATCAGTAAGTTTTCGCATTCCAGCGGTACCCAATACATTGATTTCTATATTATTATCGCTGTTAGAAATTTTACTTCTGAGCTCTTTAATTAACGGTAGGATCACTTCATTACCGGTACTATCGACATTGGAAATAAAACTTGATAGCGCCTTGCTATCTTTAGATACAGCAATTTGCGTAACTTTATCTACTGATGACTGGTATAAATAGGCTCGGGTTTTACTACTTCCCGCATCAAATACTATAGAGTACTCGCCTAGAGATTCAGATGCGTTAGTTAACTTGATAAATGCGAAAAACAAAAGAAAAAAACTATAACTTCCTGAGCTGCAGATTTTTTTCATTTTATATCCACTCCACTAGTTGATAGTTTAAAAGGCATATTGCACATAAGATCCTGAGTACAACACTGATATCTACTCCAGTTGGCAATAATCATATTTGATAATATTGTTATGACGTTTTATCTGTCTTTGTTCAACGCCAGGCAGGTATCTTCCATTATTTTACATGGTAAAAATTTATCGAGAAAGCAATATACAAAAGTACTAATATTAGTATTGATGGCATCACGAATATCAACGACACTGTTGCAAAAATCTAACAATAGTAGACTGTCTGTTATTTTGGCACTGTGGCAAAAATCTAACAATGGTAGAATGGCTGTTATTTTGGCACTGTTACAAACATGAGTATGGCGGAGCTTTTGCACAATAACAGAGGATAAGATTTCAAAAACGCTGTTCACCAGCCTTACCTCATCCAGGGGATGGCCATAGTGGCTCTGTCTGACCTTTACGCTGCGCCCGAATCACTTCAATTTCTTTATCGTAGCATAAGCGGTTTTCATCGATTTGAACCCTAGAGTAGCATTGATTATCCGTTTCAACATACCATGATCACATTCGAGGGCATTGTTTTGCTATTTTATCTGGCAGGCATGGCAGATTATGTAACTTATAAAAGTAGGCCCGAGTGTAATTTAATAAATTTCAAGAGGAAGTGATTTTTTTAAGACTCACTTTCTCTTGCGCTGTTAGAATAAACCGATAAGTTTTTCAGCTTTCTGAGGCAACTCCTAATAAGCCAACATATAATTGACTTATTAAGTTAAGTTTTTTATTTAACCGTTGCAATACGGGAATTAATAGGAATGTTATGGCTATCTAAACCAGGTGTTTGACCATGTAAATCAAATTCTAGTGAAACTTCTGGACGAAAGATTAAGCAATGAGTAGAGCCACCAAAATGGAACATCCCAATTTCTTGACCTTTTGTTATATGTTGACCTTCATAAACTATAATTTCACAGGTTGATACTTCAGCCATACCTACCGCCATAAAACACATAAGACCAATTTTTGGTTCATCAGCTTCAATAAATATCAGCGCTCTGGTCGCAACTTCATTGATATACCCTTGCGATTTATTAGGCGCTTCTGGATCGAATCCCATACTAATTGCTTGAGAGTAATAACTACCATTAATTAACTTAGTTTTTATAACCTTGCCTGAAACAGGCGCATGCCATCGATGATAACTAAGAGCGCTAAGAAATGCTTGATAAATAGTTCCGCCAACAAATTTATCTACTAATGGATCGTTATCCAACATATATTGCAGTGCATAATTTTGGGCTTTAATCCAAAAATTATCTCTTAATTTTACGTTGCGAGCTAATCTGTAAGGGGATGATTCACAAGCATTGATTATCACACTGTTATTATCTGGCTCAGCGACTGGGCGAACGCCTTGCCGAAACTCTCGTGTAAAAAAATCATCCCATGATTTAAAACCATAGTGCGCAGCTGCAGGATCACATTTAAAATCACTAACAAAAGTCGGCATTGCTTTTTTAGCATCTTCACCCAACCACCCATGTTTCGGATCCTCATTCAATACATAGGTGCTTTCAGGTGATTTTAAAAACATAGCCCATTCATTCAGCATGGCTTTTAAATGATGATTAATTTCATCATCTAAAAAGGCACTCCATCCTGAATTTGTCGCCATTGACCAATCTAAAATAGCATTAAAAGGGAAACCGACCAGTCCTGTTTCATCAAAATCTGGAGCATGCGTCATTATCACGTTGAATAATTCTAACATATGTTGATAGTCACGAACTTGAGGTAAGCCAGCAGGTTGATCTTTTTTATCTGCCTTATCAAACATTTGATTAAAAAACATATAGGCTTTAGGATTTGACTCAATGAAATCTTTTAAATTCTGAATAGACGGTAATAATGGAGCATGACTAATTTCTGCTTTATCTATAATCTTACGCATCCAATTTGCTAATGTAGTCTGATCTGATGGCATCCAGTTACCGATTAAATAGGTTTTATTACTTGGTTTATCTATTATTGCCATGGTGATATCTCTTTTATTAGTTTAAGTTTACAAATAAATTTAAACTAACAACGGATAAGTTTAAAATTAAAATGTTTTAATTATCATTAAAATATATTGTCAAACAAACCGTTTAATGTTTGCTATGTGCAACAAAATCAGGGTATTTTGCAAAAAAAATTTAATAACAAGTAGGTGGTCGTTGCTGAAATGCCACTTTAAAGGACATAGAAAGATAATCTCTTAAAATTAGCGCCTATTTAATATAATGGTTCCCTTAACTACCCACGTTTTTTGCTGAAACTAGGTAAAAATAGGGCAAATCGGGACAGTATATTATTTTAACAATCCTAAAGGTAAATGCTGCTTCAAAGCTCCTGAAATTGACTGCCTGCTATGTGCCAAAAGCAGCAGCGACGTTCAATGTTACCGAGTATTAATCTGCAAGTAGTAGTAGACTGAACATACAAAAGTAGAGCCTTAGAGCCTCTGCCGGATCGATAAAGCCATTTCATTCTGGAGGAACTGTAGGATGACAATCAGGAGCAATAGTTTTTACCTGAAACAAACAATTGATATGACCGTGGATGTGGATAGCTAAACGCTGCATAGCACATTAAAGTTTAGCGGTTTTGAGATCTCGGTGTTTACTCTTAAAAATTATGCATCACCCGCCGAGCCTGCTTTTTTTGTATTTACCTGTAATAACAGAGAACTTATCTGTACTCCGTAACGGTAAAGCTTACACCATCTAGGAAATAAGGCTGAATGAGTTAGTTGTCTCAGCTGATTACATCACTATGGAAAAGTAGCACACGCATTTTGATAAATTTGAACTTCATCTGACGGGAATTTCATTCTGGATTTAGGGACACAGAGGTTTTACCCTTAACAGTGATTGTATTGAGCGGAACATCAGCACTGAAAAAATCAGTAAGCCGTTCAGCTTTGATTCTGCCCTATAGATTCTCTCTCACAATATCCCTATCGATACTCATAGTGAAACAGCTGTCGAGAGTCATTGCAATATTGAGCACACGCTGTTCACAGTGGCACAGTTAGCTTAGAAATTCTGGTCAGGCCAATTATTTAATTGTAGGGCAATTCACTGCCAAATAGGCAGCTTAAAAAAGGTAAAGACGATACATTTGTGTTAACTTTTGCTTTACTACACCTAGGCAGCTTAAGAAGTGTGTGCAAAGTCCGACAATTCCGTCCCCTCGTTCACTGCTTCATAAGTAGCTTAGAAGATATAAAACTGTATCATAATCTGACCGAAATAGTTCACAGCCGCATAGGCAATTTAGAAGTTTTGCGATAACATCAAGGTATAAATTAACTGGTTCACTACCCCATAGGCAGCTTAGAAGTTGGAAAATGATTAACAAAAACAGAATATCGATGACATAGTCAAAAAAATAGCCAATGACAATCGCTTTGCTAAACAACTGCAACAAATAGAACGGGATATGCTAGGTGGCATTATGGCAGAAAAATCCTGTGTGATTAGCAATCAAATACTCTGTCAGTCGAAGTCAACGATATCAAAAATCATTAAGGCATTTTAGCAAAAACTTATCACCATCACTTGCAACAGGAAAAAATTTAATGCCGAAAATTTTTTTTTCGAATACAGAAAAAAATAATTATATCAAGCAGCATCTGGATAAACAATTAGCTAAACATGACAAGGTAAACTATGTCTACGCTGTGATGAATAAAAAAAACACCGATGACATGATGAACATTAGTGATTTAGCTGATGAGCTTGTCAGTAATTATCTTGAAAAGAAAACTCAATACATTGATCCTGTTATTATTAAAGCATTAAATCAGTTTTCGTCTTTTTCTTGGGATGAGAATATTAAAATTAACTCCATATGGCCGGTTAAAAAAGTCTTTGAACCAATAAAAACGCTTAATATTAGCGGTTATGCTTTTGTTTTACATGATCACCTTAATAACTTAGCCCTGTTATCGCTATACATAGATAAATTTTTAATAAAAGATATTAATTTTTTTATTAATAGTAATAAAGATGCGCTTCAGGGACTGTTAATTTATACTCATGAAATGTTGCTTGCACTCTATCAGAATGAAAATAAACCCGAGAAGATTATATTTTCACCCCGTGAATCAGAAGTACTTTACTGGTGCAGTATTGGAAAAACCTATTCAGAAATAGGCACCATACTTAATATAAGTACTTATACTGTAAAATGCCATATTGGAAATGTTGTAAAAAAGCTTGGCGTTATTAACGCAAAACATGCCATCAGCTTAAGTGTAAAACTTAATCTTATTTCTCCCCCAACAGGTAAAAAATAAGCTTTGTTCTGAGGATAGCGCACAACCGGATATAATTTAGGGAAACCATCAATACTAATTGGGGAGGCAGCATCAGTATACCCCCATCGTCTAATTAGGGTTCGTGTGCTAAACTTGGTACATTCGGCGTAACAGGGTAAGTTGGCTTTATCAAGAATAGTATTAAATTCGCTAAACAGATCATCAACTAAACCTCTACCTCGGCAAGAACGTTTTACTGCAAGAAGAGATATATAGTAATGATGAAAAGTTTGTGGATGATGTTGCTCAAGCCCATCTATAAACGCGATGGCTTTCGAATAGTCTGAGCCACATACTTTGCGTAGCTGACTATCAATTTTAGTCAGTTCTTCTTTGGGCATTGCCATCGATTCAGGTCGGAAATAGACCAAAGCGCCAGCATTATTTTTTGTAAGCAGTATACCGCCATATTTACTTGCAAGGTTAACATAAATACGAAAAAAATTTCGTAATACATCAATAAGACTATCACGGTCACGACCTGGAAATATCAGCTTGTGTACCGGTTCCTCAGAAAATGCTGATGCTAGAATATTACTTACGTTTGCCAAATCAGAATATTTTGCGTGTCTACATTTCATTGTTGTTCCTCATCATTAAATATAATAAAAAAGCAGTTTTAGCTTATTATTATTTAAATAATAATAATATTAAAAAAGCAGAAAATTATATTAAAGGAATAGAAACATCAACATGTAACTTAATTTGTTACGATATTGAAATTGAATTAAATATATTTAACTTAAGCTAACATCAAATATCCACATAAATGATTTAGATGTGAAAAAAGCATTTTTCCATTAAGTTATTTTTGGCATTGATTATATTTCATTGGATAATATTTATTTTTATAAACAATTTAAAAAATCGTCAAAATGATGGCGTATAATTTACATAATTAACATTAATGATCTAAAAAAAATATTTTAATTTCTTCTTTTGTTGTTTCTCTTATTTCTTTCAGCTTTTTTTTATATTCTAATTTTTCTTTTGCTGCTAAATAAGGGCAAAAGATCGCATTGCTATTTTACTACCACATAGACAGCTTAGAAGAATTAACGCAAACGCAGCCGATAAATCATGTTGTTCTCTGTCACACAGGCAGCTTAGAAATTCAATCCTATTATTGACGATCTAAGTACCGAGCTGCAAATAACAAAATTTTAGCTAGCAAACTGCGGTAACACCGCCAAAAATAGTCAAACCAATTATCCTATCGGCGATATTTGACCGGCAGGGATCCTTTCACTTGAACAGACTAATAATTATCAGGTTCGTTATCTGTCAATGATGGAACTTAATCCTGATACCGTTAAAGAGAGCAAGGAATTATTTCTTTCAGATGAAAATAATTTACCAAAAAATAAGACCGATATTAATAAGGAGACTAAATAATTAGACTATGGTGAAGTAAACATTTTGCATCAAGCATCCACAGAAAAAAGAAAAAAATTATAAGGGATTAAAAACATATTAGAATTATTATAAAATATGGTTAATAACAATTCACTTCAGAGCAAAATAAATGGCTAAAGGTTTCTTTAATAATAATTTAATAAATGGTAAGATAAAAAACTTTTTAGATGAGCAAATTATAAAGTATGGTGATATAAAATATGCCTACCTAGTGATGAATAAAATTAATCCAATGGATGTGATAATAATAAATAACCATATTGAATGGTTTGATCTATATATTAAAGGAAGCTATCAATTTATTGATCCTGTGATTATGAATGCCATAGAAAGAGTGGACGATTTTCACTGGGATGAAAAAATAATGGATTATTCAGAGATCAAATTACCTATAATATTCAAACACTCAAAAAAATATAATATTAATAAAGGTCATACTTTTATTCTCCATGATTATCTAAACAATCTGGCGGTATTATCTATTTTTGAATCAGAATCAGATGATAATAATAGTAAAAATATCATCAACAATCATAAAGAAAAATTTCAACAATTACTGATCAAAACTCATCAGAAACTTTTATCTCTTTATGATGAAATAGAAAAAGGTGGGAATCAGTATAAACCTTTAGGGCTATCCCCTAGAGAAAATGAAATTTTGTATTGGGTTAGTATTGGCAGAACGTATCAAGACATTGCAAAAATTCTGGGGATCAAACAAGGTACCATAAAATTTCATATGGGTAATATTGTCAAAAAACTTGGGGTATCCAGCACCAAGCATGCTATAAAATTAGCAACTGAATTCAAAATGATTCAATTACCATCATGATAAAACTTTAAAGTTAAGTAATCATTAATGAGCCTAAAAGATAATCAACATTTATATTGTCGTATTTATCAAATTATTGCTAATTCAGTGGTGGAGCGACAGAATGCGCACAAGCACTATTAGGCGCATTAAGCTCATCGATACAGGTCTGTGTATCCAATGGTTTTGCGGGAGAATTATCCCGTTTTGGATGATTATCTGCCATACAACCTGACAGAACACATAAAAAAATACAAACAATCAGCTTATTCATAGTTATCTCCTTTTGAAAGATTTATTTGATATGGGAATTAAGGCCTGCCCATATTTCATTGCCTCAGAAATGGTTAAAAGGCTTATCACCACGTTCAGGTAATGTGCCATGCTAACCCATGACGGGGAGCAAAACGGTTATCTATATGACAACGAAAGTCACCATAGCCGTGAAACCAGAGGCCTGCACCAATAAATGCGCCGTCGACAAACCATTCGGCATCATCATAGCCATAGGGCGCACATTAATAAGCTGGATAATCTTAATAACCGTATGGGTAGATGGGTTCAGCACCCACCGCAACAATCACTTCTGCTGATATTTGAGTAGAAAATAATAGCAAAATAAAATAAGCAAAAATGCGATTTTCTTTATCATGGTTAGTTTCTCACCCGCAAAAAGTAAGCAGGCTGATAACTTGATATGTTTATCCGCTCTGTAATTAGATTTAGCTAATTTAGGGCGGATAAAATCTAAACGTTATTTTTTGAAAATTTCAACATCAATATTTTGATAGTTTGTTTCATTACCTGTCTGATCAATAATGCGGTAATAACAATTATCTGTTTTTACCCCGCCGAGATCCTGGCATTTTTTATCAATTGCCTGCAATAATTGCGCATGATTCCCAATAGGTAAACCTGACTCCTTAACGGATAACTCACCGATCTTTGTATAGCCAGAAGACTCTTCAGCTGTGATCTCTTTTGCAGCAAAAGAGGTGGCAGAAAACAGGATGGAAACAGCCAGTACTGATAGTATCAATTTCATTTTATCTCTCTATCCTTATCATGAAAATAATTAGCAATTTATTTAAATTATTTTATTGTAACCATTAAAGGCTTAGCATAGGCTTATGGGAAGTCAATGTGTTTATGAGTAATCAGTGAGCTCCATTTAAGAAAAGAAAAATATTATTCGCTAAACATATATTTCAACCAGAGCCGGGATCTTTAACTTCTGCAAGCTATGTTTTACTCGTTGATTAAGAAAATTAGGTGCAAATTCTGCATCGTCTGAAATCAGAGACGTCATCGTTAGATAACCCGTTAAATGCTTGAGAGTTGTTTAAACAGACATATACAGTGATTAAATTTACTCAATTAACCAGCGCTGAAATAACAAATCGGTTCAAAAGCTAATAAATGAACGATCGTGGAGCGAAAGCATGAAATAAAACGACGAACCACCACAATGTCTCTCTTAATATTATGTTTTACGCACAAATGGCCCTTTAGGCGCAATAATTTCTAAATTAGTACCGTCAGGATCACGGAAATACGCAACGCCTGTACCAAAGCCTGATTTTAATCCATCTTCTGGCATAAAAAAAATGGGCACCCATCAGGCTCAATACCTATCGATTTCATTCGCTTAATGGCAGCATCTAGGTCATCAACTTCAAAACAAAGATGCATCGCGCTAATTTGGTTATTGGAATAAGAAGCTCGGGTAGGTTCAGGTACCACATATTCCAGGATATCGATATTCAAATTATCAAGCTGAAAATTAGCAAACTTAATTCGGATGTTATCTAAACCTTGCGTCTGCGCCATTCTCTTGCCACTTATCTCGTCAACGTTTACCGCTTTAGTACCGGTTAAAGTTTCATGGAAAGCAATAGATTTAGCCAAATTACTGACAGTAATGCCAACATGATTAGCTCTAGAAAAGCCTGCTGTTAACTCTTTCATATCAACCCCGTCAATTGGATTTTTATTTAATAGTCTTGCATTATAAATATCTATATTATAGCTATTTCTGCCAAAGAGATTTTCTCACCAACAATCGATAAGATAATTCATTAAATCTGCATACTAGTACTAAGATTATAACTAATTTGTGATATTACTATTATTTTTTATAACCCATCGGGAATAGCTTTTCAGCCATTAGATCTTTTGCAAAGATAATTGGCAACGCTGAGCCAGTGAGTACGGGGCAATAATATCGAGCAGAGTCACCTGCAAAACACGCATGGATAAATTCAATATTGTGAGTAATAATTACATAATAAAATATTAAGATATGAAAGTGATTAATTGTTTATGGCAAATTATCATTTGGATAATAAAGACCCTGATAAGGCTAATACATTACATTATAATGATGGCTATATTATTCATATTGCAAATCCAACCGATCAAGATATTGCATCGCTAGCAAAAAAAACCGCTATCTCGACACAAAATATAAATAAAGCATTAGCAAATAAAGAGAGAGCGAGAATTGATTTAAGGGATAATTTTATTTTTGCTGTTGTTAATTCACCAATAAAAACCGGAGATAATGCATTCTCAATTAGCCCAATTTGTATTTTTTTAACTAAAAAAATATGACTATTATTTCATATGATAAAGTGAATGCCTTAAAATATATCGAGAATATTGACTGTAAGAATATGTCTGGCATAAATCTATTGCTGGCTTTGATGTATGGCATTGCGAGTGAATTTAATATCATCACAAAATTAATCATCAATAAATTTGAAAAGTTAGAAATTGAATTATTAACTAGCACGAAAAATGAAGATGTTATCAGCATAATGGATTTACAACGAAGTTTGGTCTTTTTTTCCATGTCATTACATTCCAATGATCTGGCTGTTATGCGAATTATTAAAATAAAAGACAATGCTTGTTATAAAACTTCTTATTTTGCTGAAATCGATGAGGAGTTATTAGATGATGTATACACTGAAAATAAACAGTCAATTGAAGTGGTCGTAACCTACTCAAAAATAATTACCGATATGATGAACACGGTTGCTTCAATGGTAGCAAATAATCAAAATAAATTTCTTAAGTTTCTGGCAACCATTACCATACTATTAACGATACCGATGATCTTTTCTAGTTTTTGGGGAATGAATGTTAAAGTCCCTTTTGAAGGTGAAGTGATAGGCTTTATTATTGTATTAAGCGTTTCTCTATTAACAACATTGTTAGCAATCATCTATTTATGGCTCAAAAAAATACTTATCTAAGTTTAATCCTCTCTTTATTACACTCAAGAAACGACGCCTGATTAATTACAGTAAAATCATTGATTGATACGCCATCGACCGTTGCTGAAACTTCATACCTGGCCATAAAATTCTTTCCTTACTTCTTTCACCATCGATAACTAACCTATTTGTCTTTGATAAAGAGCACTAACAGTCTCGTTAAGTTATGCTGTAGCAAAAATTATCACCAGATCACCTTTATTTAAGAACAAATAGCATTACATATATTGTCGTATAGTTTTTTTTAAAAAATATTGATTTTTTTTCTATTTTGGCCAATAACGGAATGAAAAAACATTTAACTCGGTTTTCATTTTTTATCTTATTTAATCGATATTTTTATAACAAAATTAGGTTAATTAATTTTTATATATTAGTCGCTAGTTATTTTTAGTTTGAAATAGTATTAAAGCCGCATTAACGATCACGGTAAGCAATAAAAGATATTCATAATAATAAGGTTTAATCCTGATAGTAATAAATAAGTTTTATTGGGAAAATTATTGTAGAAGCGCAAACTTATCGCGGCCAAGAGATAAGTCACTGCTGTTTTGCAATAGCGTTAAGATAAAATACTTATCCTATTACTAATTAAGGACCCCAAATTATGACCATAATCTCAAACACTTATCCCAATCAATCTAGTGATTGGGCTGATATCTCTGGTGCTGAACACAGCATGCCAACCGAGTTTAGAAATCCACCTTCACCAGAAAAGTCCGGTTTTTGTTCCTGGATGCGTAATTTTTTCAATTACTTAACCGGGACTTTTGGTGAGAAATTAACCCCAGCAAAATTAAATTTTGCTTTGGATGATATCTTTAGCAAAAGCAATCAATGGCAACATGAAGCACCTTTTTATAATGGCGGTGTAGAGCAAACAGGTTATCGCAGTAAGCAAATAGACAACACGACTTATATTGTCTCTTCTGCCTGTCATGATTTAACCAACGCTAGCGAAACAAAAAGTCAACTATCCGGTGGCCGTTCTGCTGCCCAGACGCTGCATGAAATCAAAAATGCTTATCCCCACCAGCAAGTAAAAGCCTTAATTCCAATTGCGCAAAGCAATCAATTTGGCTTGAGTACTCGCGGCCATTTTGTGTTACTAGAAGTCGATATGAATGCGGGTAAAATTCAATCAGCCAAAATCCATGATTCTAAAGGCGGCTTACTTGATACTTTTTATAGTGGCGCTGCGCATTTAACTGAACAGTTACATAAAGCTGAAGGACTAGATTTAGCTGAAAATTTTGCTATCACTACCGAATATCATGGCGATTAGTCTTTATTTAATGGTAATGATTGCGGACGCTTTAGCGCTTATTATGCCGACAAAATTATTCATAATGATTTATCGCAGGCAAATGCTGTAGATGCCCGAGCTTTCTTCGAACAAAATTTTAAAAAAACATCCTAAAATTAACCGGTTTTGTCGCATTAATAGCAATTAAATTTGCTCAATAACAAAATAAGCTGCTCGGATAGTTAAAGATAAAAATGTAATAATGATTAATGCGACAAACCAATAAGTTTTAATGATAGAGAAATAGCGTTTATAGCAAATAACGGTTTATAGTTTAGAAAACAGTTTATGCCATTGGTTAATATTATTAATTAAAACAATTCTGCCAAAATAAAATAAGCCCACTACTGGGCTTAAATTATTATTTTATACCTACTAGCTAAAATTATATGTCCGATAAAGTAGCGTTAATCGTTTCCGGATGAAGTGTATACATACCACCATTAAATGGATCGACAATTAACCAACCGATTAATCCACCAAAAAATAGATTACCAGCAACATACCACCCATTAGCACTCGCTTTTAAGGGTAAGGTAACCGGTTTTAATCCTTCCTTGGTCAAAGTAATTTCATAACTCTTTTTACCAAAATAACTACCCTCAGATTTTTCTAATGTAATTCCCTGAGGAGTTCTTCCTTGAGCAATGATTGTGCCCTTTTCATCTTTGACAGAAAATTCAGCGCCAGACGGATTGCTATCAATTTGTACGCGCTGAGTTTTTTCACCCACTATCGTTGCACAACCACTCATCATTCCCATTGTAATTAAAGCTAAAACTAACTTTTTCATTATCATCCCTGTCAAATTTAATGTTAAATAATTTTAACTAAAACAAGATATAAAATAAATATGCAGTTATTTTTTTTATAAATGGAATAAAACCAATTTAGTGAGCAAAATGTCACGATTGAATGATATTGTTATAGAATAAAGTGCAAATAAAGCTGTTCAAAATTTGTCGTAACGAATGATTTAAATTTATTTCTTATATAGTCAAGAAGATAAGGTTGCCACTGTTACGAAAATAGGAAACGCTATGTCAATAATGATCAGAAAGATGCAGAAAACCGACCGCATGCTTTGGGCAGCTATGCGTCTGCAACTGTGGGACAAACATGCCCGCGATGCCCACCTTAGTGATATCGATAACATATTGAGTAACAAGCAGAATGCGGGATATATTGCTCTGTTGGCTAACCATCAGGCGGTCGGTTTTGCCGAAATTTCCCTACGGCAATATGCCAATGGTTGTAGCAAACAACCGGTTCCCTTTTTGGAGGGTATCTGGGTTAAGCCTGCATATCGTCAACAAGGTATTGCTCAAGCATTAATCAGTCAAATAACCACCGATTTAATTGCAAAGGGATTTGATGAACTCTGTTCCGATGCCGAAATTGACAATACACGGTCATATAAAGCCCATCAAAATTGGGGCTTTGATGAAATAGAACGCGTTATCTGTTTTCGCAAAAAACTTATCTAATCTGATTAGTTTAAGCATTTTGTCAGGCCGCCTTTGCCTAATTCATCCGTCATAACTATTAGAAAACCGCCATCGAGAAGGTTTTTTGAGCGTAATTTAAACTATTACCTAGTCTGCTAACATAAGCAGAACTTAATTTAACTAGCTCCTACTGATTTTAAGCCAATTGCATAACAAATTATTTTCACTTTCACTAATTCAAACATGGTTTCACCAGCGAGCACAATCTGACCATTAATGAGCTCATTGATTAGCGTCATTTTTTTCCGTCAGCCTGGAGAATAATTTTTAGGCTGTGTTATCTCTCATGATTGGCTATTCATTCCAGTGGCGCAAGTAACTAAATAAATCGTTACCGCTGTTTTTTCCACTCCACTTCGCGATTTAGTCAATAAATCTGCTAAAGATCCTATACTGGAGCTAATTTTTCCAGCACTATTTTTCAACGCTGTGACTTCTGGTTATTGCTTATCCATAGTATAGTAAAGCAAATTTTTCATCAGTGGGTAGATTTAGCTAGCAAGCTGCCAATGCATTTTTAAAATTCATTCCTCATACAGAAAATTGTTTAGAATTTAATTAAAATAGCATTAAGCAAGCAAGTCTTACCGGCAACAATACAACTCAAAGAGTTAAAAAATAAAAACTATGACTAATCCCCAAAACTTCGCTTCCCATACCCCAATGATGCAGCAGTATTTGCGGCTTAAGGCACAACATGCTGATATTTTGTTATTTTATCGGATGGGTGATTTTTATGAGTTGTTCTTTGATGATGCCAAAAAAGCCGCACAATTACTCGATATTTCATTAACTAAGCGTGGACAATCGGCCGGGCAACCGATTCCAATGGCTGGTGTACCTCATCATGCAGTAGAGAGTTATTTAGCCAAATTAGTCCAATTAGGCGAGTCGGTGGCTATCTGTGAACAAATCGGTGATCCCGCTACCAGCAAAGGCCCGGTGGAACGTAAAGTTGTTCGTATCGTAACACCAGGAACCGTTACTGATGAAGCATTACTACAAGAGCGGCAGGACAATCTATTAGCCGCGATTTGGCAACAAGAGCAGCGTTATGGCTATGCTACTTTAGATATTACTTCCGGCCGTTTTATTATTAGTGAAATGGCTGATATCAACACTATCAGCGCTGAATTACAACGAACCCGCCCGGCAGAACTGCTCTATCCAGAAAATTTTACCAATATTGCGCTATTTGAAAATAATAAAGGATTACGTCGTCGCCCGTTATGGGAGTTCGAATTAGATACCGCCAAACAACAATTGAATCTGCAATTTGGTACACAGGATCTAATGGGTTTTGGCGTTGAAAAAGCAACATTAGCTTTGCGAGCCGCAGGTTGTTTGCTGCAATATGTCAAAGATACGCAGCGTACCGCGTTACCCCATATCCGTAGCATCACCATGGAGCAACAAAAAGAGACCATTATCCTTGATGCAGCTACCCGTCGTAATCTTGAATTAACACAAAATTTATCGGGTGGTAGCGATAATACCGTGGCGGCCATACTGGATCAGTGTGTTACGCCTATGGGTAGCCGTATGCTAAAACGTTGGCTACATAGTCCGTTACGCAAGCTAGATAAATTATTAAATCGCCAACAGGCAATAACAGGGTTGCAAGCTTATCATTTTGAATTACAACCTTTTCTGCGCCAAATCGGTGACTTAGAACGAATAATAGCCCGTTTAGCGCTTCGTTCAGCGCGACCTCGAGATCTAGTTCGTATGCGTCACGCTTTCCAACAATTTGCCGATATTCACGCGATATTAGATAAGATAGGATCTCCCTATGTGAAAAACTTGCAATCCCGTGTTAGCACTTTTACATCGCTGCAAACATTATTAGAAGAGGCCATTGTTGACACTCCACCGGTGTTAGTGCGGGATGGGGGCGTGATTGCCGCAGGATATCATAGCGAACTGGATGAATGGCGCGCACTGGCCGCTGGTGCCAGTGATTATTTAGAAAAACTTGAATTGCGGGAAAAAGAGAAATTAGGCATTGATAGCCTAAAAGTCGGTTTTAATGCGGTGCATGGCTATTATCTGCAAGTCAGTCGCGGACAAAGTCATAGGGTACCTATCCATTATGTCCGTCGGCAAACCCTAAAAAATGCCGAACGCTATATTATCCCTGAGCTGAAAGAATATGAAGACAAGGTGTTAACTTCTAAAAGTAAAGCATTAGCAATTGAGAAACAGCTTTATGAACAACTGTTTGATCTCTTGTTGCCCCATCTGTCAGCGTTACAAATAAGCGCCGAAGCTTTAGCGGAATTAGATGTACTGAATAATTTAGCAGAACGCGCCGAAACTTTAGACTATCGCTGTCCAATATTAAATGAGAAACCTGGTATTGAAATTGTCGCTGGACGCCATCCGGTCGTTGAGCGGGTACTGAGTGAACCATTTATTTCTAATCCACTAGATCTGTCGCCACAACGGCGTTTGTTAATTATTACTGGCCCCAATATGGGCGGTAAAAGTACTTATATGCGTCAAGCCGCACTCATCACCTTGCTCGCTTACATAGGTAGCTTTGTACCGGCCGAAAAAGCGATTATTGGCCCAATTGATCGGATCTTTACACGGGTCGGTGCTTCTGATGATCTTGCTGCCGGCCGGTCAACTTTTATGGTGGAAATGATAGAAACCGCTAATATACTGCACAATGCGACAGAACAAAGTCTAGTGTTGATGGATGAAATAGGTCGCGGTACTTCAACCTATGATGGTCTTTCACTGGCCTGGGCCTGTGCGGAAAATCTAGTTAGCCAGATTAAAGCCATGACGCTATTTGCCACTCATTATTTTGAATTAACCAATTTGGCAGATAAACAGGAAGGTGCGTTTAATATCCATCTGGATGCAATGGAGCATAACGACACTATCGCTTTTATGCATAACGTACAAGATGGTGCCGCCAGTAAAAGCTATGGCTTAGCCGTGGCTTCATTGGCGGGTGTGCCCGCTAAAGTTATTCAACGAGCAAAACAGAAATTAATCGAGCTAGAAACACTCTCAACACTGCCAGCGAATAAATCTATTGATGATTCACAACTATCAACAATAGTGGAAAAAACTATTTCACCAGCCATTGAAACATTAGCCGAGTTAAACCCTGACACATTAACACCTCGTCAGGCACTTGAATTGATTTATCGATTAAAAGAAATGGTGAAATAGTTATGTTATATGATGCAAAATTACTCGATCCAATTCACCATTTTTTAGCCTGTGAAACGCCGCAAGCATGGATAGACAAAGCGAGTCAAGCAGAAAACTTAACGATTATTTTATGCGATCATCTATTGTGTGAACTAAAAGCTGCACAAAGTGCGATGTTGCTGTTGCGAAAATATGCCGTTGATGAACAGAGCGGTGATACATTATTACAATGGTTACAACCTTTCGAAGATTTTGCTTATAAGAAAATCGGTAATATTGATACTTTAAGAGGAAAAAATCAGTTTTCTAAATCGCTCCGAGGCAAGAAAAACACAAGTTATAGCCAATCTTTAATTGATAAAATGGTGTTATTAATTAAAGAGGAACTCCACCATTTTTATCAAGTGTTGGAAATCATGTCGAAAAGAGATATCAGATATCAAAGTATCAGTGCTGGTCGTTATGCTAAGCAGTTATTTAGCCACGTTAGTCATCACGAACCGAACGCATTAATTGATAAACTAATCATTGGCGCTTATATCGAAGCGCGCTCTTGCGAGCGTTTTGCTAAACTTGCCCCCCATCTCGAAACAACCTTAGCTAAATTCTACATTTCACTACTCAAATCAGAATTTCGCCACTATCAAGATTATTTAGTTTTAGCGCAAGCTATTTCTAGTGAAAACATTCAGCAGAGGATCCAATATTTTGCTCACATCGAGGCTGAGTTGATCCAAACACCAGATAACGATTTTAAATTTTATAGTGGCGTGACCACCTGATGACAAACAAAAAGGTGGGTTTTTCTCCCACCTTATTAATATTAACGCTATTGAAAAGATATTAGGTCTTAAATAAAGATTCCATACTAAGACCTTGATTATGTAAAATATCTTTTAATCGGCGCAATCCTTCAACCTGTATCTGACGAACACGCTCTCTAGTAAGGCCAATCTCTCGCCCTACTTCTTCTAACGTTTCCGATTCATAGCCTAATAAACCAAAGCGCCGCGCTAAAACTTCACGCTGTTTTGCATTAAGTTCAAACAGCCATTTAACAATACTCTCTTTCATATTGTTAGCCTGGATAGTTCCTTCTGGCCCTGAATCGTTATCATCAGATAACACATCAAGTAACGCTTTATCTGAATCACCGCCGATTGGCATATCAACAGAAGAAATCCGCTCATTTAGCCGTAACATCCGACTAACATCATCTACCGGTTTGTCTAAGCGTTCTGCAATTTCTTCGGCGCTTGGCTCATGATCGAGTTTCTGAGCCAATTCTCTTGCAATACGCAAATAGACATTTAACTCTTTAACGATATGAATCGGTAAGCGAATAGTTCGCGTCTGATTCATAATTGCTCGTTCAATAGTTTGGCGGATCCACCATGTTGCATAAGTTGAAAAACGAAAACCTTTTTCTGGATCAAATTTTTCAACCGCCCGAATTAATCCAAGATTGCCTTCTTCAATTAAATCCAGTAGGGCAAGACCACGATTACTATAGCGACGAGAAATTTTTACAACCAAACGTAAATTACTCTCAATCATACGCTGACGTGATGCTGCATCTCCACGTAAAGCGCGCCTTGCATAAAATACTTCTTCTTCCGCTGTCAGAAGAGGTGAATATCCAATCTCACCAAGATAAAGCTGAGTTGCATCTAGAACACGTTGATTAATATTTTGAAATAAATCTAAATCATCATCTTGTTCTAGATTTAAGTCCTCTTCTTTTAGCAAGCTTTCATCGAAAGCTTCCGCATCCATGCTAGTTTCGTCTAAATCGTCATATAACTCGTTAACTTTTAGCGAATTTTGGCTCATCAGTCACTCCTACCCTTGATAATGCAGACAGCATTGACAAGCAATCTGTCCAAGTTATCGCTGCGAAATATAACGCAACGGGTTTACTGATTTTCCCTTGTAACGAATTTCAAAATGTAATCTTACCGAACTTGTACCGGTGCTACCCATAGTGGCAATCTTTTGCCCTGCCTGAACCTCCTGTTGATCACGAACTAATATAGTATCATTGTGAGCATAGGCACTCAGATAGTCATCGTTATGTTTTATTATTATAAGATTTCCATATCCACGTAATGCATTTCCAGAATAAACCACTTTTCCTGCTGCAGTTGCAAAAACAGGCTGACCACGCGATCCAGCAATATCAACGCCTTTATTTCCGCCTTGCACATCAGAGAAAGATTCAATGACTTTCCCTTCGGCTGGCCAGCGCCATTTACCTACGGTATTCACTACGCTATTACTATTAAAGCCCGAAGATGCTGTTGTTGCAGGCGGCGTAGAAGGTGTTAATGGCTTGGTTGCTCTCGGTAACATCTTACCTGAATTTTGCTCACTGACAGATGAAGCATACGCATTAGTTGGCCGAGAATCAACATTTGTATTTGGAGTACGATTAGCAACCACTATTTCTGAATCGGTTGAACTATTACCAATATTAAGTACTTGCCCAACATTTAAACTATAAGGTTCTGTAATTTTATTACGTTGCGCTAGATCACGATAATCATTGCCTGTTATCCAAGCAATATAAAACAGGGTATCACCTCGTTTAACTGTGTAAGTGTTACCACTATAGCTTCCTTTTTGGATATTTTCATAATTTCGGTTATAAATTATTCGACCATCTGTATTAGTCTTAGGTGCTGGCATTACTGGCTGATATATCGGCTGATTTATACTACTACTACTCTGATTGCTAACAGAAATATTTTTAGGAGAAGAGGCTATTGGCGTACTTTTTGCCGATGTATTGACAGCAGGATAAGTATTAATCGGACGGCTACTATCATGGACACTACTAATTGGCGCTGCTGGATGATATGGTGTCGAGCACCCGATTAACATTGTGCCTGTTATTATACAGATAGTTGCCCATCGAATCGCAAATTTTGGGCTGTTAAAATTCATACTTCTTCTCCCATGAAGACAAATCTTGAATAAAAATCGATAATCTAAGTCATGATCGACAATTTATCGCAATAACTAAATAATAAATTATTATGTCTATTAAAGCAGAGATTAATAAAACCTTAAATTATCTATCGCTAAAATATTACCTATTTCATGCCAAACTTCCAGGAATTAAAGGAACAAATCTCACTGGTTCTACTGTTGTAGCATGAAAATCATTACCCTGGCGTTTAATTACTTTTAACATCTGTTTTTTCTCACCGACAGGTAATACCATTCGGCCACCCTCTTTCAATTGTTCAAGCAACACGAGAGGGAGCTCTGCCGGCGCCGCTGTGACAATGATCCCATCAAAAGGCCCCTTAGAAGCCCATCCCAGCCAGCCATCACCATGACGAGTTGAAATATTATGTAGATCAAGTTGTTTTAATCTACGTTTAGCATTCCATTGTAATCCCTTGATACGTTCTACCGAAAAAACCCGCGCGACAAGATGCGCTAAAATGGCGGTTTGATAACCCGAACCGGTACCAATCTCTAATACATGATCCGAGGGAGAAAGCGCAAGTAATTCTGTCATACGAGCAACGATATAAGGTTGCGAAATGGTTTGAGAAAAACCGATAGGTAAAGGAATGTTTTCATAAGCTTTATGTGAAAGTGCTTCATCGACAAAACGCTCACGAGGAACTTTAGCAATAGCTGCCAATAGCGCTTCATCTTTAATCCCTTGATGGCGTAGTTGTGTCAATAAATCTCTCATTGACCGTTTTAGCATTCCTCACTTGCCTCTGCTTTTAGTAACCAATCTTTAACTACTTGCTGAACCTTATAAGCGGTTAAATCCACTTGTAACGGTGTGATAGAAACATATCCTGCTGCTACTGCGGCAAAATCGGTATCTGGACCGGCATCACATATTTCTCCAACAGGCCCTAACCAATACACCATATCTCCCCTTGGATCTTCAGATGAATAAACTTGTTGAGCAGCATGACGACTACCACACCGTGTTACTTTGTAACCTTTAATTTCCGACAAAGGAATGTCAGGAACATTAATATTAAGAATATTACCAGCCTTTAATGGCGTTTTTTGTAATAATTTTAATAAATGACAAGTTACCTCTGCTGCTGTTTGGAAATGGGTTTCACCATTTAATGAAACCGCAAGTGCCGGTAATCCCAGATGGCGACCTTCTGTCGCTGCTGCAACAGTGCCAGAATAAATAACATCATCCCCCAGGTTGGGACCATGATTAATACCTGAAACGACAATTTCAGGAGAGGGTCGAATAAGCTGATTAACGCCTAAATAAACACAATCCGTTGGTGTTCCTTGTACTGAGATGTCTCCATTGGCTAACTTGGCTATTCGTAATGGTTTATGAAGTGTCAATGCATTTGATGCTCCACTTCGATTTCTATCAGGTGCCACAACCTGAACGAAATAATTTTTACGTAGCGCAGTAGCAAGCGTTTGAATGCCAGTTGCTGTTACACCATCATCATTACTTAGCAATATCCTTAGCATTATTGTATCCTGTTGATTTATATTGAACGATATATTAAGAACTAGGCTATTTTATCCAACTATTCTCATCTATGATAAAAAAGATTATGGGTTGAAAATAGCGTCAATAATAGATTACAGCAAGAATATCATTAAGTAACAATAAAAACACATCAAATTATGATAGAAAAATGAAGGTCTAATATTAACGTAAGTGAATGTAATAAAATAACAATATAATTTTGTTTCTTTTAACAACTACCTGAAAAATAATAAAATATCTAATTACAATTATTGTTTTTAAATAACATCAATAAGATAAGCCAAAATAATATTCAGTGAAAGTACTCTCTTAAGCAAATATCTAACTAGCAATGTATCAATCAATAAAAATTTATAATAAATACAAAAAAAGTATAAAGGATGGTTGACTCAATATTATCAACACAAGCAGCCAATAACGAACAAAATAAGTAAGTTAATTTTTATAAAAACAACAATAACACCGCTCAATGTATTAACCGCCAATCTTTTATTAAACTTGTTAGCAATTAAATTTTATTTTTTCTCCTAATCTTAATGTCTATTGCGTATCTTTGATCACCCATTTTTAGTCTCTTCTGTTTGGGCTTTAGTTAATAACAATATTTACTAATTAAGTGTTGTAAGCAATCGTTAGCATCTAATATGATAATATCAAAATAAATTTTTAACTTAATACTGCTTATTGCTAAAAGGCGTAATAACTTTAAAAAACAAACTGATAATATAAATACTAAATTTCAAATCTTATTATATAAATATAATAAGATTTATCATCAATAACATTATTTTTAATCGAATACTATTCGTCAATATCAACAATATTTTCAGTAGATTGATTAATTAATTCTCTTATTACACTAGTGGCAAAACTACCCTTGGGTAATGAAAAAGACAGTTTTAGGGTTTGCTTTTCTAACCATTTCCACTGCATATTTTGAGGAACAACAATGATTGCTCGTCGAACTAAATTTGTTCGTTCAGTTTGCAGCAGTGGTAATAAAACAGAAAAATGGGTTAAACATTGTTGTTCAAACAGTTTAGCGGCTGATTGGGTACCTAATTCTTTTTCACCATATAGCGGCGCAGTGATTTGGATTTCGCCAGCCTGCAATCTCGCTTGTAATTGTGGTAATTCTTCACTGTTAGCAACAAACCAACTGCCACTACCGGTTAATTGCATAACATCACCGTCCATTATCTGACCTATTTTATTATTAAGCAGACGTTCGCTGACGATAAAATTAAATATAACACTTCGAACCGCAGAGAGATAAAAACTACGTTTATTACGCTGCTTAACTACAATTTCACCTTTTGCCTAACGCTCAGCTTGCACGAGATTATTACCCGCTCGACCAAAACGCTGCTCGCCAAAATAGTTAGCTACACCCAATTTTCTGATTTGTTGCAAACGTGTTTCCACCGCTTGCTGATCACTAATTTGTCGTATAGTTAACTCAAAATCATTGCCTTTTAATGAACCGATACGTAATTTACGTTTTTGTCGTTTTGCTAGCAAAATTTCACATCCTGCTAAAAAAAACTGACTAAAATCGGGATCTTCCTTGCCTGGCAAATGGAGACAAAACCACTGTTCAGTCACAGCTTGCCGATCTTTCAATCCCGCATAACTAACACTCCGTGGAGAAATTCCAGCAAATCGAGCCAACTGTTCAGCTACAAATTGAGTATTACAACCTTTTTTTCTAACATAAACCATCAGGTGCTCTCCCTCACCTTCAGGCAAAAATCCCAGATTTTCACGCACAATAAAATCTTCAGCGGTTAATTTTATTGCTCCACTTGCTACTGGTTTACCATGCAGCCACTGAAGTGCTGTCACCGTCATTACTATTATCCTTTACTAATAAAGCCACCGCAGCACAAGCAATGCCTTCTTTTCTACCTATAAATCCCAATTTTTCCGTCGTGGTGGCTTTAACATTGACATCATCAATATGGCAACCAAGATCATCTGCTATATTTTTGCGCATATCAGCAATATATGGCAGCATTTTCGGCGCTTGAGCAATAATTGTGATATCAAGATTACTAATACAATATCCTTTTTTCAGCACCTGCAAATACGCCTCACGTAACAAACTACGGCTTTCTACATTTTTAAATGCTGGATCGGTATCAGGAAAGAGTTTACCGATATCACCTAATGCTGCTGCACCAAGAATAGCATCTGTCAGTGCATGTAAGGCGACATCGCCATCAGAATGCGCTATTAATCCTTGTTCATAGGGAATTTTCACGCCACAAATTGTAATTGGGCCATCTCCACCAAATTTATGTACATCAAATCCATGTCCAATCCGCATGAACAATACTCCTAACAATAGTCTTATAAAGCGCGAGAAAGGTAGAACTCTGCTAACATCAAATCTTCTGGTTCAGTAACCTTTAAATTATCAATTCTACCTTCCAGTAATTGAGGATAGTAACCGCAATATTCAAGCGCCGAAGCCTCATCGGTAATTACCGCTTTTTGCGCTAATGCTTGAGTCAAACAGTTTTTAATTAACGCTAAAGGAAAAAATTGTGGCGTCAGTGCATGCCAAAGTTCTCTTCGTTCAACAGTATGACTAATATCTTTTTTTCCTTGAACTGAACGTTTCATTGTATCTCTTACTGGCGCTGCCAAAATACCACCATACGAAGATTGCTGGCTATCAATAAAACGAATAATACTATCTAAATCAGCTTGATGTAAGCAAGGCCGAGCTGCATCATGAACTAAAACCCAGCAAGGATCTAGCTGTAAATTGTCTGATAAATAATTCAGTCCAGCTAACACTGAATCAGCCCTTTGACAACCCCCAGTGACGGTTTTAATTTTTGGATTTTTTGCAATAGCCAATTGATGAAAAAAGATATCATCTTTATTCAACGAAACAATTATTTGGCAAATTCTCGGCTGCTTAAGTAAGGCAGATATACTATGCTCAATAATTGTTTTTCCCGCTACTTGCAGATATTGCTTGGGAAAATCAGCTTTCATGCGACTGCCAATACCAGCGGCAGGTATTAAAGCAGCAACCTGCATTTTATGATTAGATATAAATTTATTCATTGCTTTAGACTGTTTTTTATGAATTACTACTTTTTCGTCATAATATTTTTAAATAATTTTGTGGCCCGACAAGATATTATTAATTAAAAATTTTATTTATGGTTGGGAAAAGAATTCTCATTCACTATACGGTAAAAAGACTCTCCAGGTCTAATCATTCCAAGTTCAGTACGCGCTCGCTCCTCAATAGCTTCACGTCCCTCATTCAAATCATCTATTTCAGCAAATAAACGTTCATTGCGTACTTTAAATGTCATGTTCAACGTCTCTAGCGCTGCAACTTCATTCTTTACACGCAAATAGTCATGGACACCATTTTTACCCAACCACAGTGAATACTGTAACCAGCAAAGCACCGCCAACAATATCAACGCTAATTTCCGCATCGAAGCCCCCTGCAAGACTCACTCATCATCCCATAACTTACTCCATGACGCTACCAATCACAGATAAGTTATTAATAAAAAATTGATAAATAAATATGAAATAGAGTCAAACGGGTGTTTTTATTGACAAAGTATAGCTTAGCTATATGTCAAAAAAAAGTTTGTTTTTACTTACTGATGGGTTAATAAATTAAAAATATTTTGTTTATCAAATGTTTTTTTTTAATTTGAAGTAAAATTCTGCTGAAAAATCATTTTCTTCTATTTTATATTCATTAAGTTATAACAAAACGCCAAGATAATAAGATAATATAAGCATATCTCATTTTTAAAATGATTAAATTATTTTTAATTGACATAATGAGATTAATTAATCAAAAGTTTCAAATATAAAAAATGCATTTATTCAGATAAAATGCTTGTATTAATACAATTGATAGGTGCCACAATGAGTGCAACAATTTTTAAAGAATTTCAATTTGAGGCTGCCCATCGACTACCCCATGTTCCCGCTGGGCATAAATGTGGGCGTTTACATGGGCACTCATTTATGGTCAGATTAGAACTAACCGGCGAAATTGATCCGCAAACAGGCTGGGTCGTTGACTTTAGCAATATTTCTAAAGCTTTTAAACCTTTATGGCAACAATTAGATCATCATTATCTTAATGACATAGAAGGATTAGAAAATCCTACCAGTGAAGTTATTGCACGTTGGATTTGGCATAAAATGAAACCCATATTGCCACAATTGAGTTCGGTAATGATTAAAGAAACGTGTAATGCAGGTTGTAAATATCGCGGGAAATAAACACAACACTTCGGTTTCAGCACCCTTTGGTGCTGAATATTATTAAGCGATGTTTAAATATTTATGCATTTGTACTGACAACCGCCAATTACGCTTAATACAGGCTTCAATACAAAGGTTAGTTGCATTAGCATTTTGACTAATTGGTTGCAAACAAATATGCGGAGCAGGATGATTGGGTGCGAGCTGATTAATCAAATGTTCTAACACCTCAATATCTTTTTGACGACCGACTGGATGTTTAATTTCATTCGCCCGATTTAACGCTGCCGGTAATATCTTAAAACCCCCACGCATCGCCACTTTTGGAGATACAGTTACCCACGTTTTTTCAGAACAATAAATATCATGTGTTCCACTTGTTTCAATTTGACACTGATAACCTTTTTTTTCTAAGTAAGCAGTTAATTCAGTGAGATCATATAAACAAGGCTCTCCACCCGTAATTACGATATGACGAGCGGTGTAATTTTTTTGTTCGAATAAATCAACAATTTGTTCTGAGCTACAGGTTGCCCACTCATCATTATCGCTTTTTTTAGCTAAAATTATCGATAATGGCCGTTGTTGTTGCTTATTTTTAGCCCAAGTATGCTTAGTATCACACCAACTACACCCGACCGGACAACCTTGTAAACGAATAAAAATTGCTGCTACTCCAGTAAAATAGCCCTCTCCCTGTATTGTTTGAAAAATCTGATTGATTGGATAATCCATAACGTTCTCTAAAATAACTTAATAATTTGCCTATTATTGCAGATATCTATCCCTAGAACACCTTTCTTTATGTTATGGTTAACAACTTGTGCTTTGTAGTTATCAAAACCATTTAGGTTGTGAACTGGGAGCATATCCAGCACATTAAAAGTAAGATGGAAAGACGACACATGAACAATACAAATCAACTTAAACGGGGATTAACTGGCAGACACATTCGCTTTATGGCGTTAGGCTCCGCAATTGGTACAGGGCTTTTTTATGGTTCAGCTTCAGCGATTCAGGCTGCTGGCCCAGCAGTTTTGCTTGCCTATATGGTCGGTGGAGCCGCAGTTTTCATGGTCATGCGAGCACTTGGTGAAATGGCGGTTCATCATCCGGTACCAGGTTCTTTTTCGCAATATGCCAGCCACTATATGGGACCACTGGCCGGTTTTCTAACTGGATGGAATTATATCTTTGAGATGTTAATTGTCTGTCTAGCTGACGTAACCGCTTTTGGCACTTATATGCGTTTTTGGTTTCCGCATGTTGATCAATGGATATGGGTATTAAGTATTGTCCTATTTATTGGCGCATTGAATTTGTGTCATGTGAAAATTTTCGGCGAAATAGAATTTTGGTTATCAATTATTAAGGTAATTGCTATTATTGCCATGATCATTGGCGGCGGTGCAATCATGTTATTTGGTTTCGGTCAAGGTACCGAACATCATGCAACAGGTTTATTTAACCTGTGGCAACATGGTGGTTTTATGCCAAATGGCGTAGAAGGAATTATCGCCTCATTAGCAATCGTTATGTTCGCCTTTGGTGGTATTGAAGTAATCGGTATTACGGCCAGTGAAGCTAAAGAACCAGAAAAAACTATCCCTAAAGCCATTAATGCTGTGCCATTACGTATATTACTGTTTTATGGTTTAACGCTATTGGTCTTAATGTGCATTTTTCCTTGGAACCAAATTGGTCAGAATGGTAGTCCATTTGTGCAAATTTTTGCCAATTTAAATATTACTTCTGCCGCCAATATCTTAAATATTGTTGTCATTACGGCTGCTATCTCTGCTATTAATAGTGATATTTTTGGGGCGGGACGGATGATGTACGGTATGACTCAAGAAGGACAAGCACCTCGCTCATTTATGAAAGTTAGCCGCACTGGTGTTCCCTGGATGACCGTAGTTGTTATGTCGGTTATTATGCTGATTGGCGTTTATCTCAATTATATTATTCCACAAGATATTTTTGTAATAATTGCCTCTTTAGCAACATTTGCTACCGTTTGGGTTTGGTTAATGATATTGCTTTCTCAAGTTGCTATGCGCCGTAAAATGAGCGCTGAAACGGCAAGCAAACTAAAATTTAAAGTCCCTTTTTGGCCGATTGGTCCACTCATCACCATCTTATTTATGATATTTGTCATCGTGCTGTTAGGCTTTTTTAAAGATACACGCGTTGCGCTGATCGTAGGAATGATTTGGATCGTCTGCTTGTCAATGACTTACTACTTATTTGTTAAAAAAGAGAATATATCAATAAAATAGCATTGCTAGATCTCGCCATAACCCGATTGCATACATACTATTTAAAATAGAAGTGCTGAAACAGCATTTCTATTTTTTCTCTTACTAAAACTATTTGATACTAAAGTTAACAGAAATGGGATTATGATCAGAAGATTCCGTTTTAATCACTTCTGCATAAAGAAGAGTCAGACTACGATAAAAAACATAATCTAATGGGTAACCAAAAATCATAGTGCGCACATCGGGGTCAAAATTGACTTCTTTCATTCGTAAACTGCGCGTAAAACGTTTAAGTGCATTTATACGTTGTCGACTCCAGGTATTAAAATCCCCAGCAAAAATCACTGGCCCTTGATGTCTTTTAATATGCTCTCCGATATTCTGTAATTGCCGACTATAAATATCCACACCAAAACTAAAATTAACCGCATGAATATTAATAATCATCAAATTTCGGCCATTATGTAGCGGATAAACAGTGATTAACGCTGATTTGGGTAAACGAAGTAATGGCTCTTTTTCACGCAATGGGCAACAATAAATTGGATGTGCTCTCGCTAGCGTCATTACCCCAGAAGCGTGTTGAGGGAAAACAATTGCCGGTACCTGATCAGCAACTAAATGTTGAGAGACGACAAAATCAATAAGTTGAGGTGAGGTTTGAGCTTCTTGCAATAAAATCAAATGCTTATCTATGACTAATTTATTTAAAACTGCATGCCAGTTTGGGCGTTGCTGTTTATAAATATTCCATGAAACAATACTTAACTCATCACTTTCTGAGAATAGTGGCAACCCTATGGGTAAATCATCATCAAGCGTATATTCAGATACAGGTAAAATACGCTTTGCCGGCTGGCCTGCAATATAGCGCACAGAATAAATTTTTTTTGCCACCTCAAATAGCCCTTAAAAATCGAATATTTATTAACCTATCTTATACATAGATAATAGATAAAACTCATCATTTAGAAGCATAGTTGCATCTTAAAGTTCAAGAAAATAAAAACAAAATACTTTATAAAAAAATATTTATATATTTAACAAGTTATTTTTAATAAACAGCAAAAAGCCCTGTGATATTTTCACAGGGCTTACTTCCGATATTATTGGCGGTGCGGACGGGGCTCGAACCCGCGACCCCCGGCGTGACAGGCCGGTATTCTAACCAACTGAACTACCGCACCACCCGATTTATTTCACTAATGGCCTCAGCCATTAGCATTAAATTAACGTCTGGCAGCTCCCTACTCTCACATGGGGAGACCCCACACTACCATCGGCGCTACGGCATTTCACTTCTGAGTTCGGCATGGGATCAGGTGGCACCACCGCGCTATTACCGCCAGACAAATTCTTTTTTCGCTATCCTGTTTCGTTACGCTACTGCCTCGGGCGCTCATCTCGGCTGCCTCTCGCTATGCGCAGGCCATCTCGCCCGTTGACTTCTAGCGCCGTAACCGCTTACAGGCACCAATCTCTGAACAAGCTAAAATCTCTTCTCTCTTCTCAAAACACCTTCGGTGTTGTCAGGTTAAGCCTCTCGGGTCATTAGTACTGGTTAGCTCAACGTATCGCTACGCTTACACACCCAGCCTATCTACGTCCTCGTCTCGAACACCCCTTATAGGACATTACTGTCAGGGAAGACTCATCTTGAGGCAAGTTTCCCGCTTAGATGCTTTCAGCGGTTATCTCTTCCGCACTTAGCTACCAGGCGATGCCATTGGCATGACAACCTGTACACCAGTGGTGCGTCCACTCCGGTCCTCTCGTACTAGGAGCAGCCCCCCTCAATCTTCCTTCGCCCACGACAGATAGGGACCGAACTGTCTCACGACGTTCTAAACCCAGCTCGCGTACCACTTTAAATGGCGAACAGCCATACCCT